>JANQLF010000048.1 GCA_028280785.1 Planctomycetota bacterium | reverse complement strand
TTCTTTACCCGGTACATCATCATGACCAATAATATGTTCAACGTCGAGCTCTGGGAGCGATTCAATTAAACAGGCGCATAATGTTGCACTGCGTTGTATTTGAAATGGATCAGGATGATTATCTTCGAAATTTCCAATTAAACATATGCCAATACCTAATTCATTATAACTTTTGTCCTTACCACCGGCATGTGCACCCTCACGCTGTAGATCCCAACGAAAGGTGTATTCAATGCGTCCTTTGCGCATTCCGCGACCATTGCCGACAACAAAATGATAACCAATGCCATCCCATTTATTGTGCTCACGGTGATATTTATCGATTCCTGCTGTACTACCGCGCACGGAATTACTGTGATGCATAACAATGTGCTTCCATTGTCGTAGTTCTTTTTGGGGAATTAACTGTTGCCATTCAATTGGTGTAGTATCTGGCTTTTTTTGCTGCCATAACCATAAGCCGAGGATACAGCTGATAATTACAACGAGCGGTACACCAACGAATTTTATGTAAAAAATTAGCGATCGAGAAAAACGGAAACTTCGCATTGGGGAAATACATTTCCATCGGCTAGGCGCTGCCGGCGCAGGGCGATACGCCAATAGGGGCGAACACGAAAACCCATTGCCAAAGCATGGTCGCGTAAACGCCTGTAGGTTTGCGCCAAATCTTTGATTGGTGAAAGATGATTGAGCACCAGTGCATGTAAATTGCGATAGTCCTCGATGTAAACGAGTTCAGTGGCACGACCTAAACCGGTGATGGCTGTACCGACTTGGCAGGGCCAATTGCCAGGTCCCTGATCGTCTGGTGGTAAATTAAAAAATAAAACCAGCGGCCCATAGGGATTGATAGACTGTTCGCTGATATCATCCAAAACCAAATCAAATATATGTTCTGCATTTTGTGGATAGGCATCACTGTGTGTCGATGCTAGGCGGAGGTTTCCTTCAAAACGCATACGCGGGTCGGCCATACGCTCGGCAGGATAGGCAGCCCCAGACTTCGTCCAGTACATGTCAAAAAATCACTGTGGTGCCTGCAGCGATACAAAGAAGCACAGCTGTTATCACCTTAATCGCAAAGAGCTGCATAATGTGTTTACAAAGCCTTTGGACCTGCCTAGACTCCATCTTTCTGCAGTTATTTCTCAATTGTGAAAGGTTTTAAAGTGCCTATTGGTTCAGTAGCCCGTTTTGATTGTCGCCGTGGCTATGGATTTGTTATTCCAGATGACGGTGGTGAGGATGTCTTTGTACATCAAAATAATATTAACATGGATGGCTTCCGCTATTTGCAGCCCGGTGAACGAGTTAGCTATGAGTTGGAAGTTGGTGAAAAAGGAATGAAAGCGGTGTCGGTTACCTTATTGGAACCGCGCCAAGAATCTGAAAATCGCCGTTCATCGCAAAATAATGAAAACAAGCGTAGTAATAATAACCGCTCTAGTCGCAGCAGTGGTGCACATGCAGCGCAGTATGCTGATGCTGGTGACGATAAGCTTGCACGCGAAGTTGAAAAATTACGTCGTAAGCAAGAGCGTTTAATTAGCTTATTGGTTGAGAAAAATATTTTAACGCCAGGCGAACTTGATGGATTGCCTGCAGCTGAATCGGCTCCTGTCGAAGCTGAGCCTGAATCGACCCTCGCAGAAGCTGCTGAAAATATTTAAATAGCTCGCTCAGACCATGCCCCCGCGGCATGGTCTAGTTGCAGCTTTGCTGTAGGGCTTCATAGTCACGTGCTATAAAGTTGCAGGTGGAGTAGTGATTGCATGGATGCACAACAGACTACACAGATAGTTATACTTGGCGCTTCGGGTGATTTAACCTCACGAAAATTATTGCCAGGTATTTTTAAAGCTGTTCGACAAGAATTATTTCCTGGCAAGATCCAGTTGGTTGGTGTTGCTCGTCGGCCTTGGGACGATGATTTATTCCAAGCGCACCTTGATGAACATGTGCCCGATCAGCGTGGTGATGAACCACAAGCGTGGGAATCATTTCTTAAAAGCGTGCGTTATGTGCGTACCCACCTCGATACCGATGATGACTACAAAGATCTTCGTCAGCAGCTCGATGACTTAGCGGGCGAGCGTGTCCACCGTGTATTTTATTTAGCAATAAAGCAGGATTTATTTTTGCCGGCTGTTGAAGGGATGCACGCTCACGGATTACTCAATCAGTCTGATGGTTATACCAGTCGCGTCGTGGTCGAAAAACCGTTTGGTAATGATTTGCACAGTGCAACTGCATTAAATACGGCGCTGCTGAATATGTTGCATGAAGATCAAGTGTATCGCATCGATCATTATCTTGGAAAAGAAACCGTTCAAAACATTATCGCTTTTCGCTTTCGTAATGCCTTATTTGAACCGTTGTGGAATAATAAATATATTGAAACCGTTCAGATCACTGTGGCTGAAGACATCGGTATGGAAGGTGGTCGTGGTGGTTTCTATGACAGCGCTGGTGCCATGCGCGATATTATGCAAAACCATTTGTTGCAAATCTTGTCTTTAATTGCCATGGAGCCACCAGCTTCACTTGCCGCTAATGATGTGCGTAATGAAAAAGTCAAAGTTTTACAAAGTTTACGTCTGCCTGAAATGTCACCGGACGCAAAGAATCATGTCGTTCGTGGTCAATACAAAGGCTATTTAGACGAGAAGGGTGTCGATCCGGCATCAAAAACTGAAACCTATGTAGCGGCTCGTGGTTTTATTGATAATTGGCGTTGGGGTGGTGTGCCATTTTTGTTACGCACTGGAAAAGAACTACCCAAGCGTTTTACGTCAGTCGACGTGCAATTTCGTATGCCACCGCATTCTTTGTTTGGTGCGCCCAATGATTGTTTTTTACGGCCCAATAATATTCGCTTACGCATTCAACCGCATGAGGGCATAGATCTCGGGTTTGAGGTTAAGAAGCCTGGCGCTGGTTTAGATATGCAAGTGGTGAAAATGGATTTTGATTATGATGAACATTTTGAGGAACCATTGGTAGAAGCCTACCAGCGTTTACTCCAAGATGTTGTTAATGGTGATCAAAGTTTATTTATTCGTAGCGATGAAGTGGAAGCGAGTTGGCGTTGGATTGATAGTTTGCGTACGGTTATGGATGACACGTCTGTGTATACCTATGATCCGCAGACCTGGGGACCAGGTGCTGCTGATCAACTATTTGATGAGTGCGAAGGTCGTTGGGTTAAACATTAATGTTAATGCCATTACCATTTCACGCACAAAGCATTGCTGAATCAATTTATCAAACGCTCGATCAGGCATCTATGACGCGTGGATTTGCAAGCCTGGCAATTCCTGGTGGTCGTTCACCTAGTGCAGTGCTCACGCATTTAGCATCGATAATGGAAACGCATGTACGAGATCGCCTTCATCTTTTTTGGGTAGATGAGCGCGCTGTTCCTGTCGGACATGAAGATAGAAATGATCTTACGACATTAGCAGCATGGGAGCGTGGCGGCGCCTTACCCGCACACGTGCATAGCATGCCTGCGGATCGTTCTGATTTGGAAAAAGCAGCACAGGAATATACAGAGACATTGACGAGTGTGTGTAAAGACCATCCATTGGATGTTTGTCTTTTAGGAATTGGTGAAGATGGCCATATAGCCAGTTTATTTCCTGATCACGAATCACTAAATGAATTAGATAGCGTCTTTGCAATTTATGACAGTCCGAAAAAACCAGCGCAACGATTAAGTTTATCGTTAGCAGTGCTTAATAGATGTAAGCATTGTCATATATTAGCCCTGGGTGAGGCAAAAGGACATGTTTACGAAGCAATACGTTTACATGGTCAGTCAAAAAGCTACCCCGTTAGTTTACTTCATGAAGAACATTGTGCTTGGTATCTTGATGAAGCTGCACTGTCTGTATGTAATTTGAATAATTAAATGCTATGCGCCTCATCCCTGCATATTAATTGTTGCAGTAGTCTTTTTCGTAGTAAGATGAAAGCTCATGCCTACTGACGCGATACCTAAAAGTGATCAAAAGCAGGATAAAGCACCTAAGCAAAGTGGTCCAATAATACTGACGCTTGGTAAAGTATTTATCGGCTGCAAACGTACGCGCATGCTGCAGGTATCTGGTGCTGTTGGAATAAAAACAGATCCGTTACATGAAGTAGACAGTATTCAACGTGCATTAGCTCAAGTGCGTGGTGTACATCCGCCACCAGTAATGGTTATCGATGGTCAGCAATATCCTGCTGTTATTGAAGGCATGCCACGTTCACCGCGATTAATGATGGAAGATAAAGGCGATAAAATGCGCCTGTATCTTGAAGTTGGTGGTGCTGCTGTCGGTAATGTCTGGGCACTGCCTGGTCCAAATGTTGTTTTCCGTGGTCGTGTTATTCCATTGGAATGGACTGGACCAGCGGAAGATTTAGATCCGTTAATGAATGGTCCGGTTTTAGTGCCAAAAGATTTATTAGTCAAAGAACCATGGCGATCGGTTTTAGCACACGCTGGCCAAATTCCGCCACAAGCTGAAAAAGCAAAATCAGTTCGCGGACGTCCACAGCCAATTTTAGAAATGTGGGAAGTGGATAGCCGTTTATGTGGCCGTGTACGATTTAAATATCACGATGACCTTCCAGAAATTGATCCGCTTGAACGCATAGGCCTCATCGTCGCAGAAATTGAAGATGGTACGGTGGTTAAATGTGAGCGTGATCGTGACTTAGAATTTCAACGTTGTAATGAATTTATTAAGCGTGGTGCCTTGGTTCAACGACGTGGCGCATTTGGCTTTGTTGCTGATGGTGATGCTGCTGATCGTTTTCTTGCGCAAGTTATTCCGAATTTGGAAGGTTGGGATATTCGCGGTCAAGAAAATCTACACCGTGGTCGTCCACCAGCAGAAATTACCACAACAGCAAAAGTTAAACTGAAAAAAGAACATATCGAATTAGAAATTGAAGCCGATGTCGATGGGCGCAAAGTACCAATTAAAGAATTGTTACGAAATGCAGCACGTGGCCAAAACGTTATGGTCTTTAAAGATGGTTTACGTGCACGTATCAATGAAGAATGGTTGTCACGCTATCGCACCTTAGTTGAATTCGGTGGCCTCAAAGAAACCGCTGGCAAAGTGCGCGTACCGCGTCATGCAGCAGCGATGGCTGTTGGTTTAGCTGAATCCGGTGGTGCCATGACCATGGATGCTGGTACGCGTGACTTGGCATCCTTGGCCAAAGGTGGTGTCGATATTCCTCAGGAAGATCCACCTAAAGAAATTAAAGCGACCTTCCGTGAATATCAGGTCCAAGGTTATTCATGGATGAATTTCCTTACTGAGCGTGGTCTTGGTGGTGTTTTAGCTGATGATATGGGTTTAGGCAAAACATTACAATCGTTAGCCTTTATTCGTAATATTTACAATGAGGCTCAAGTCGCTGGCAAAAAAGAAGTTCAGTTAGTAGTCGCACCGCGTTCAGTGGTTGATAACTGGAACAGTGAGTGTGAAAAATTCACCCCTGATATTCCAGTGTATACGCATCTCGGTTTAGATCGGACTAAGAAATTTGATGATTTGCCGGATGACGGCATTTTGTTGACCAGTTATAATATTTTACAACGCGATATTAAATTGCTCAGTATGATTGAATATGGCACCATCATTTTGGATGAAGCCCATGTTATTCGAAACCCAGAAGCTAAAACAACTCGTGCGGCGTTAAAACTGCAAGGTCGTCGCCGCTTATGCTTATCAGGTACACCTGTGCAAAACTGTGCTGAAGATTTATGGCCAATTTTCCACTTCCTGATGCCAGGCTTTTTGGGTCGTCGTAAAACGCTCAAAGAAACATTACAAGACGATAATGAAGCGATTAATCGTTTGCGTGAACGTGTTGCGCCATTTGTGCTGCGTCGCTTAAAATCTGAGGTGGCTACGGAATTACCACCGAAGACCGAAATTCTATTGCATGCTAAGATGAACGAAGATCAGGAAATCTTTTATAAAGATTTATTAGAAAAAGAACGTGTTGGCGTTATGGACTTACTCGGTTCGCGCGGTTTAGAACGCAGCCGCGTATCTATTTTAGCAGCTATTACGCGTTTGCGCCAAGCCGCTTGCCATCCAACGCTTGTTGGTGGAGAAAATGTTACCAGCTCAAAAGTTGAAATGTTTCTAGATTTAGTGGATGAGTTGGTGA
The DNA here is from genome assembly GCA_028280785.1 of Planctomycetota bacterium. Taxonomy (GTDB): domain Bacteria; phylum Planctomycetota; class UBA11346; order UBA11346; family UBA11346; genus JANQLF01. The sequence continues at coordinate 11,237 of JANQLF010000048.1, read as the reverse complement.
TGGAAGGTCATCGCGCTTTAGTTTTTTCGAGTTTCACTAAATTCTTGGCCTGTATCCAGGATGAGTTAAATAATCGTGGTTATACCTATCAGTATTTAGATGGTCGTACCCGTGACCGCGGGGCGAAGGTCAAAGCCTTTCAAGAAGGTGAAGACCCACTGTTTTTGATTTCTTTAAAAGCTGGTGGTGTTGGACTGAATTTAACCGCGGCTGATTACGTGATTATTCTCGACCCGTGGTGGAACCCAGCAGCTGAAGATCAGGCTGCTGACCGTGCCTACCGCATTGGTCAAGATAAGCCGGTTATGGTTTATCGTATTGTTACCACCGATTCGATCGAAGAACGCGTATTGCGTTTACAATCGGAAAAACGCAAGCTCGTTGGCGACCTCGCCCTTGAAGGTCTGGCTAAAGCGCTTGAACGCGGCGACGTCGAGAAGTTGTTTGAAGTCAGTGCGTCTGCTGGTGCTTAGGTCTTTTAAATAAAACGCCCCACGCGGACATGAAGTCCGCTATTCTTCCGCCAAAAGCCACGCCCGTGGCTTTTTAAATGGCTGTGCCATTTACGAAATTCACCTCGAGAACTCGGCGTGTGCTATCGATAATTATTGAATTATTCGGCGAGTTCGCGTTTGCGCTTGTAGGCAGCAGCGATCAGACCCTTGAATAACGGATGCGCGTTAACTGGGCTTGATTTAAATTCGGGATGTGCCTGAGTTGCGATAAAGAAAGGATGCTCTTTTAATTCGACAATTTCGACTAACCAATTATCAGGTTGATGGCTGTCGGGATAATATAATCCGGTAAAGCGCATGCCGGCTTCTTCGAATTGTTTGCGGTAGGCATTGTTAAATTCATAGCGATGGCGATGGCGTTCATCAATTTGATCGGCGCCACCGTAGCATTTCGTGGTGCGGCTGCCTTTAATTGGTAATTGGCATGGATAAGCACCAAGACGCATGGTGCCACCGAGGTTGGTTATTTCTTTTTGGCTTTCCATTAAATCAATAACTGGATCAGGGGTTTGTGGATCCATTTCAGTGCTGTTGGCTTGTTTTAATCCCAATACGTTGCGGGCGAATTCGACACAGGCAGCCTGCATGCCTAAACAGAGGCCAAGGTAGGGAATACCGCGTTCACGAGCATAGCGAATCGTTTGTAGTTTACCTTCAAAGCCACGATTACCAAAACCACCAGGTACAATAATCGCATCAACATTTTTTAATTTGCGTTGAATGCTTTTGTCTTTTTCTAAATCAGTACTTTCAATGGTGGTGATATTGACTTTTACTAAATTTGCGAAGCCCGCATGATAGATGGCCTCATTAACAGATTTATAGGCATCTTGGGTGCTGACATATTTACCAACCATTGCGATATTGAGTGTGTCTTTTGGATTGCGAATATGACGAAGCATTAAATCCCAGTCATGCATATCACAGTCGCTATTTGAAAGATTTAATTGTTCTGCTAACAATGTATGAACATTCTGTTTGATGAGAATATTGGGTACTTCGTAAATAGAGAGTGGTACGTCAGCCATCTCGATGATATTGTCGCGATCAACGTTACAGAATAACGCAAGCTTGTCTTTTACCTCTTTGTTCAAGCTCTGTTCAGTTCTGCAGAATAAGAAATCCGGCATTAAACCAATTTCGCGTAATTTTTGCACCGAGTGTTGTGCTGGTTTGGTTTTTATTTCACCGGCTGCTTTGATATAGGGAATATAGGCGAGGTGGCACAAGGAGACATATTTACGGCCGTGTTCGTGCATAAATTGACGAACGGCCTCTACAAAAGGTAAGCTTTCAATATCACCGACAGTTCCGCCGAGTTCGGTGATCACGACATCGACGTCTTCACCATCAAAGACACGAGCAGCTTCTTTAATTTCGTTGGTGATATGGGGAATAACCTGCACGGTACCGCCATTAAATTTACCAGCGCGTTCTTTTTGCAGGACGCTTTGGTATATTTGTCCCGCAGTGTAAGTCGAATGGCGATTCAGTGGTTGATTCAAGAACCGCTCGTAGTGACCAAGGTCGAGGTCGGTTTCGACGCCGTCGTCGGTAACAAAAACTTCACCGTGTTGTGAAGGATTCATCGTTCCAGGATCGACATTTAAATACGGATCAAATTTTTGAATGCGTACTTGGTAACCCATGTTGACCAAGAGACGGCCGATGCTGGCAGCTGCGACACCTTTACCCAACGAACTAACGACACCACCTGTAACAAAAATATGGCGTGTTGGTCCGGTACGGTTGGATCGTTTGCGTGCAGCTTGTTTGGCCATTAATTGGTCTCCGCTTGTTTTCTATGTCGTTCTATAAATGCATCGTAGTCACTGCGCACATCAACACCGGCAACGGCATTTTCGACAACGGCGCAGGCAATGCTAATTCCCGCTTCGAGTGCGCGTAACTGCTCTAATTTTTCTAAATCTTCGAGTGGGCTCGAAGGGAGCTGTTTATATCCTAATAAAATTTCACGCTTGTAAGCATAAATACCGAGATGGCGTAAACATGTAGTGCTTGGCTTGCCTTGATCACGGTCGAATGGAATTGCCGAGCGTGAAAAATACAGGGCGCGTTGTCCAGCACCGATAACAACTTTAACTTGGTTAGGATCGCTGCTGGTCGTGTTGTCACCTGGTGTGGCGAGTGTCGCCATGCCAGCCCAATCATGCGCATGCAATAAGCTACCGACTAATTGTATATGGGCTGGATCAATTTCAGGTTCATCAGCTTGGACATTAATTATGTGTTGATGCTTTAATTGTTTGGCAACTTCGGCGATGCGGTCCGTGCCTGATTGATGATCGACACTGGTCATGTGCGCTTGGTAACCAGCCTGCGTGGCAATGGCGACTAAAGATTCGTCGTCGGCGCAAACGTGAACATTGTCTTTGCCAACCGCTTGGGCTGCTTGCTCGCAGGTATGTAATAAGAGGGGTTGGCCTGTCTCTGCCAGGAGGAGCTTTTCTGGCAGTCGTGTTGAATGTCTTCGGGCAGGGATAAGGACAGCAGCCGAATCTGTCACCAATAATACTCCAAGTGAGCACCGTAGTGTGAAAATTGTAGAGTCAATTTGTTTGCGCTGCGTTGTCGGTGATTGTCTTGTTTCATGCATGCAAATGGCGAATATACGCTGATGCCTGCACAAGAACGCGCTTGGTCAGTGAGCGTCCTGACGCGAAAAATAAATAATAGCCTAGCCGATTTTGGTCCGCTCTTGGTGCAAGGCGAATTATCCCAAGTTAAAATTTCTGGGAATGGCCATCTCTATGCAACGCTCAAGGACAATGATGCGAGCATTTCCTTGGTTATGTGGCGGAGCACGGTGGTACGGCAAAAGGATCTTCCGCAGGAAGGCACCGAGGTCATCGTTCGTGGGAGTCTCAGCGTCTATGCACCACGTGGACAATACCAGTTAACAGCAACCAGTATCAAGGCAGTTGGCCAAGGTGATTTAGCAGCCCAATTTGAAGCGCTCAAAGAAAAACTCAGTGACGAAGGCCTCTTTGAGGATGAGCATAAACAAGAGCTGCCATTTTTACCGCGTGCAGTTGGTATCGTTACGGCGAGCGGTAGTGCGGCTTTGGCTGATATGCTGCATGGTTTGCAAGAACGCTTTCCACGTATGCCCATCGTTCATGCGCCTTCGCAAGTGCAGGGCAGTGGTGCAAAACAAGAAATCGTAGCAGCGCTTACTGCTCTGGATCAGCATCCAGACGTTGATGTGATTATTTGTGGTCGCGGTGGTGGTAGCTTAGAAGATTTATGGAGTTTCAACGAAGAGGCAGTAGTGCGCGCGATTTTTGATTGCGCAACACCAGTGATTAGTGCAGTTGGGCATGAAACCGATACGACCCTTGCTGATTTTGTTGCTGATGTACGCGCTAAGACACCGACAGCGGCTGCAGAAATGGCCGTGCCTGAACTGGCCGATTTATATGGGCAATTAGGTGACTTTCGCGATGCACTTTATGATGAGCTGCGTCAACGCATTGATGAGGCGCGTTATACCTGGCAGTCATGGGCCCAGCATCGCGCATTAACCGGACCTGCTTATCAGATTAATTTTAGACGTCAGCGTTTAGATGAATTGAGTGAGCGCATGCGTTTAAATATGCAGCAATATATTCTATCTGCACGTAATGATTACCGCCAACACGCACAGTCATTAAAAATGTCTTCACCAATCAGTTTACAGCAACGGCGTAAAGAATTATTGGGTTATCAGCTCAAACAATTACAGCAATCTATGCGCAAGCAGCTTGATCAAGCAAAGCAGCGATTGGCAGCTGATGCAGGGCAATTGGAAGCCTTGTCACCATTAGCGATTTTACATCGCGGTTATGCAGTGGTGCAAGATGACAATGGTAAGGTTATTCATGACGCTGCGGAACTTGAGCCGGGCGACCAACTGACAACGCGCTTGGAGCATGGTCAAGTCATTTCAGAAGTAAAAACAATCAACAAGAAATAGATTATTTTTTCTTTTTACGTCTGGTCCAATATTTTGATTCCCATTTTAATAAATCATCCCAGCCATTTTCTTCAACATTATCTGGTGTAGTGATAATATCTTGGGTATGACCATCGAGGTATAAGACGTTTATGGCTCCTGGATGCCATTCATCGGTGACGGCACTGCGGGTTGCATGCCCCCATTGACCCATGCCCGTTTCACCAGCGATACAATCTATAAATAACACTATTGATGATTCGTCTTTCAATAAACCAAGTCTATATGTCTGTGGTCGCCCCTTATTATCTAAGTAACTATTCATTTTGTAACTTTTGGGTGAGGCGTGATTAAAAATTTCAGGCTGCCCTTTTTCACAGCCAGGACATTGAAAAACGCTATTGCGTGATTGAACGTCTTTGGCATCGCTGTAAGGCGGTAAGCAATAAAACCATGCTTTGCTTTTATTGGGATCCTTAACACCTTTATTGCCTTCAGCTGGTAAACGATTGCGATGTTCCTTGGCATAGAGCAATGCGCATACGCTAGTCTGATGCATATTATTGGTACATGCTAGACGAATCGCTGAGTTATAGGTACCAGTAACAACTGGTATCAAGATAGCGCCGAGTGTCAGTATAATGGCGATGACCACCATTAACTCGGCGAGGGTAAATGCTTTATTCATGTTGTGGGGCTTGTGTACCTTCTGAGTCCAAAGACCCTGAATCTAATGAACTCATATTTGAATTTTGGGCCTGGAATTGTTGTAATAAATCATTGATGGAACTGGCGACATGTGCGGTTTCCGAGCTTTTATATATTGCTGCGGTCGTTGCATTGCCCTGCATGACTGCTTCAGCTTCATCACATAATGATTCAATGGGTTTATAGATCCTATGTGACAGATAAATGCTAATTAATATCCCTATAAAAAGACAACCGCTCAGAATAAAAATCATGGTTAAATTGTTTTCTTGAGCATGGGTGCGAATTTCACCATACAGCACTCCCATATCACGGAGTTCATTGCGTAACGGACACGCAACAGCCATGCTAGAAGTAGATAAAATCCAATGCTGTGCTTCCATTTGACCTTTAATTAACAGTGGATGTGGATTATCAATTTCTAATTGTGTTTGCGATCCATTGAGCATTTCAATGTTTAAGGAATAATCTTGGTTATTTTTATTGACATTAATTATGGCTAAGCAGAGCCAGCGATCATCACCTTTTTGTATGGCTTCAAGATAAGTTTCACGGTGGCTTAGGTGCTTTAATAGTTCTGCATAGGTTGATAAACTATGGCGTGCTTCACTGGTATAGGCGAGTTGGGTTTGCTGTTGATTGCGCATATCTTGATAGGCAAGCCCAATGCATGCGAGTAAGCAAGGGATTAGTGCTGCCAAGAAACAATTTAGACGCAATCCACGCAGTAGATTCATTAGCAGCAGCTTGTGTATTGGATCTTATGGTACAAGTAGCGAGTGGTTATCCTGTCTTGCTTGAGAAGGGCGGTGCTTACCGTTCCAAAATATGTCCACACAGCGTCCATTGGTTGTGCGATTCGGTGCCTTAGGCGATATGGTGATGATCACTCCGCTCCTGCGCGTGCTGGCCGAACGTTATGGAGAAGTTTGTGATGTCCTTGGTTCGGGTGCTTGGACTAAACACATTTTTGAAGGTTTACCGTGGGTTGGCGATGTCTTGAGCATAGGCGGTCGTAAAACACCGTATTATTTGAGTGCCGAGCAGCGCGCCTTAGTGAAGCAGCTAAAACAGCGTGGCGTTGGGCCATTGTGGTTGCTCGAAGATATGCCGAAAGCATGGCGCTTAATGCAACGTGCGGGATTTGAAGCTCAACATTGTGTGCGTATGGATGATTTTCCGCGGGGTGTTGATGAACATACCGTTAAACATTGGTTGCGTTTGGCTCAGGAAACACCATCAGCGTTTCCCGCAGCGACGGTAAGCGATCCTGGATTAATGGCATTTAATTGTGAATTGCATTGTTCAACTGTGGAGCATGAAGATTGTCAACGATGGTTAGAGTCTTTGAATATTAGAGACCAAGCGGTGATTCTGATTCAAGCTGGTTCTAAAAAAACAATGAAAGGTGGACGTCCAGATCGTTCAAGTAATTTAAAATTTTGGCCAACGGATCGGTGGGCGATATTAATAAAAAAAATTCAGGAGAAATTACCTGAAGCATTTGTCCTGATTTGCGGTGCTCCCAATGAACAAGATTTGGCTGTTGAGATTAAGCAAGCAGCAGGCAGTGATCAGGTATTAGCAGTTGCCGACCAATTACCCTTGCGACGTTTAGTGGCGTTAATGCACCGTGCGCATTCGTGTGTGAGCGTAGATACCGGTCCGGCACATATGGCGGCAGCCATTAATTGTCCACTGGTGGTTTTATTTGGCCAAACTAATGCACGTCTGTACCATCCAGTATCAAGTGAGAGTCCTGTGCAGATTGTTTCGCAAACCCCAATAAATGAAGTGGCGCCCGGTTCGAGCGCCTGGGCAGCATGTAATAGTATGGATGGTATAAGTGTTGAACTTGCATTTGACGCTTGGTTACAGGTAGATGCTCGCGCATGAAATTAGTGTTTATTGCAGAGTCTATGGATGGCCGATCTGGTGGGATACAACGCGTTGCTCATTTAATTTCTAAATGCTTACTTGAGCCTAGTGAATATTCAGTTGAGATTATATCAGCTAAAGAATTGCCGACAGAATTAAAAAGCTCGAACATTTGGTCTGCAAATAATAAAAAGTGGTTATTTTGGTTGAAGGCTGTGTCTGTAGTTCGTCGTGCCGATATGGTAATATACGATCATTTAGGTACCGCCCGAGTTCATTCATTTGCATCCAAAAAGGCTAAGTCAGTAGCATTTATTCATGGCATTGAGGTGTGGAAAGAAACTGCACCGCCAAAACGACTCAAGACTGTCGAGAAAATGGATTATCTCATAACTAATTCACAATTTACCAAAACTAAAGCTTTGGAACATTTGCCTGTTTTCAAAAATGCAAAGGTTTGTTGGTTATCAACGTTAGAGGATGGGCATTCAAAGTTTGAGGTTCCTTTGAATCAGCGTCGAGCACAGGTAGTGATATTAGGTAGAATGAAAAGTGGTAGGGACAAAGGGCATGAGGCTCTTATAGAATTATGGGGGGACGTTTTAGAAAAAAATGCAGATGCTAGATTGGTAATCATTGGAATTGGAGATGACCAAGAACGTTTAAAACGTTTGGCAGAAAGTAAGGAATATGCTGAATCGATTGAATTCACCGGTTTTTTGGAGAACGAAGATGTTGAAAAGAGATTGGCTCAATCAAAATTGTTATGTATGCCAAGTAGAGGGGAAGGTTTCGGTTTAGTATATATTGAGGCCATGCGTTTGGGTGTGCCAGTGATAGCTTCTATACAAGACGCTGGTCAGGAAGTTAATGTTGACGGAGAAACCGGATTTAATATTGATTTGGACAAGCAATCTGAATTAATTGAATCGATTAATCATGTTTTATCTAATCAAAATGAATTTGAAAAAATGGGAAAAAATGCATTACAAAGATGGGAGCATTCATTTAATTATAAATCCTTTTCAGATAGATTCCTATCAATAATTAGTGAAATGACAGGAATAAATTCATGAAGGTATCTGTTATATTCACGACCTACAATCATCCTAAATGGCTTGAAAAAGTTTTGTGGGGCTTTTCTGTTCAAACTCATACCGATTTTGAGATAATAGTAGCAGATGATGGTTCCGGTGACGAAACCAAAGCAGTTATCGATCGTGCACGCGATGAATCTGGGATGTCGATACAACATATTTGGCATGAAGATGATGGTTTTCAGAAATGTGTCATTTTAAATAAAGCGATTGTCGCGTCGCGTTATGAGTATCTGGTTTTTACAGATGGTGACTGTATTCCTGCACCTGATTTTTTGGAATGGCATGTTCGCCTAGCTGAAAAAAATAAATTTTTATCGGGTGGCTATGTGAAATTACCTATCGATCTGAGTCGATCTATTACTAAAGAAGATATTTGTGCTGGTCGCGCAACGGATGCGACTTGGTTAAAAGAGCAGGGTATGAAGAGCTCGCTCAAATTATTAAAATTGACCCCGAGTGCCTCGTTGGCGCGTTTTCTGGATAGTGTGAGCATGACTCGTGCTTCCTGGAATGGACATAATGCCTCAACATGGAAAGAGCACATTTTGGCAACGAACGGTTTTGACGAGCGCATGCAGTATGGTGGCCAAGATCGAGAATTTGGTGAGCGACTTGAGAACATGGGGATTAAGGGGAAGCGTATTCGCTTTCGTGCAGCATGTGTTCATCTCGATCATCCCCGTGGCTACGCAAAACCAGAGAGCATCGCCAAAAATAAAGCTATACGCGCTGAAACTCGCAGCACTGGTCTCAAACGTACTGCATTCGGGATTGAGCACCAGGAGACTGACAAATAACGTCAGTTGTGAATTTTCTCAGTGACAATTACTGTCAAAATTTGTCTTAAAAGCAGTGTTTAGATCTAAAAATTGATTCAAACGTTGCAATAATCGGATTATTATGTCGATTCTAAGAAATTGGCAATAAATCGCCATTGGCACATCTTTAGCTCTATTTTTTACCATGACTACTCGCTCAATCGATCTTCTTAAGGAGAAAAACATGAAAAAGGGATTTACCCTCATCGAGCTGATGATTGTGATTGCGATTATCGCTATCATCGCATCTATCGCGATTCCTAACCTTTTGGAATCTCGTATTACCGCTAACGAAGGTGCTGCTGCTGGTTCATTGAAGTCTTCAATCTTCAGTTCTTGCGTTCAGTTCCAAGCTGGTACTTACCAAGACAGTGACGGAAACGGTGTTGGTGAGCATGGCCACATTCAAGATATGGCCGGTGTTCGCGCTACTCTCGGTGCTGCAGTTGGTGACATTGGCTTAATCACTGGCCAATTGGCAAATATGACTGCTGCTGATGCAGTTGCTACATCTTCGAACTACAACTTCTGTATGTTCACTTGGAACAACGACGCTTCTGCTAAGATTCAAGAAGGTACTGCTCTTGCTGCTTTAATTACTGAGCAAGACGCTGAAGTTTCTTACTTAGCTTGTGCTGCTCCACAAACACTCAACGAAGTTGGTCGTCGTGTTTACATTATGGCTCAAGATGGTCAGTTACGTTCAACTAGCTTGATCGCGAATCGTGACACTTGGTTCCATACTGATAACACCAACCGCGCAACTGGCGCTGACCTCTTAGCTGGTGTTAACGATGCGTTGACAGATGATGACGATCTGACAACTATCGACACTGGAAACTATCCATTCTACTCTAAGTAATTAGTGGATATCTTCGAATTCAAAAGTGCCCTGCCTATGCAGGGCACTTTTTTTATTGCTACGCAGTATAGTCTGAACTGATCCAATAAATAGGCGTCCAACTATGAGTGATAGTATTCTCGCTTTTGATAATGTTGATTATTATTATCGAGGAGATTGGCTGCAACGATTGCATGCTCTTCAACAAGTAAGTCTACAAGTCCCAGAAGGATCAGCATTCGGATATCTCGGTGCGAATGGAGCAGGTAAATCTACAAGTATAAAATTAATCACCGGAATGTTATTTGGTTATACGGGCACGATTAAATTATTGGGTCAGGAAATTGGACCTTCGAATTTGCGCAAAGAGATAGGGTATTTGCCAGAGCACCCATTCTTTTATGAGCATTTAGAAGTCGAAGAATATTTTACTTATCTCGCAAATCTTTCGCAAATGGATAAACAGCAATTTCGAAAATCACTTGATCGTGTTTATGAGCTGCTGGATCTCGGCGACTTGCGTAAACGTAAGTTGGGTAGTTTTTCTAAGGGCATGCGCCAGCGTTTTGGTTTGGGACAAGCCATTATACACCAACCGCGCTTACTTATTTTAGATGAGCCGTTTTCTGGACTCGACCCCTTATGGAGGTCACGTTTCAGGGAGGTCATGCGCAGCGAACGTGAGCGTGGTTCCACCTTATTTTTTAGTTCGCATATTCTAGCTGATGTAGAGGACCTTTGTGACCATTATGCGGTTATAGATCATGGCTGTATACTCGAACAAGGTATGCTCAACGACCTATTTACCGAAGCACCGCTGTGTTTACATGGTACTGGTCCTATCCCCGATGGTGCCGAGGTTGAACAGTTACCTGACCATTGGCGTTGGAGTTTTCATGATGATGAGCGTGAACAAAACCTACGCGCATGTTTAGATGCTGGTGCGCAGGTCTTGCGCATTGAGCGTCCACGTCAGGCACTTGAAGATTATTTCGTTAATCGGGTTAAATCATTCCACGGAACCCAACAAAAAGATAATGTGGTAGAGGGGGACGAATCATGATTACGGTCGTTGCCCGTGCCACGAGTCGGCAAATGGTTCGTTCACGGACCTTTGTTTCATTACTGGTTATATATTTAGTTGCGGTTTGTTTATCGCGTTTGACCGGTTGGGTCAGTGGAACTGATGGTAATGTGGTTACTGCCGATGTGGTATTTAGTTTGCAAAGTCTTATTGGTGTCTTGGTGGCGGTAGCAACCGGAACTGCATTAATCCATACAGAAATCCAACAACGCACATTGTACACGATTCTATCACGTCCACTTGGTCGTTGGCAGTTTATCACTGGAAAATTCTTAGGTTTGTCATTGGGTTTAATTGCCGGTCAGGTTTTGATGCTCTTGTTAGGCATTATGTATTTA
>JANQLF010000022.1 GCA_028280785.1 Planctomycetota bacterium | reverse complement strand
AACGCGCAATGCCATCCGCAGCATTTACAGGCAACCAAGACCCACCAAATAAATCAGCCTTGTCTCCGAGCTGCTCTACTAAACTGACCAGTGCTGTATTGTCTTCTATCGTTAATTGTCCATTAGCGACAATTGCAATTTTATCCGCCTGCTTCAGCGCTTCACCAGCAGCAAGATAAGCATCGCCCAAGCTACACGCTTTACCATTTTTAAGGCCAGCAACTAATCTGTTTTCATTGAGATCCTGATAAACCAAACGATGTTCGTTGGCCAACCAGGATTTATTCACGTCAGGATTACGACGTGGCATAATCCGCCAAACTTGTTCATTATTAAATTCTACACGAATGTTTGCACCAAGACTATCGAATGGATTAATCGTATCGATTGACTTTAAAAACCAAACACGTTGCTGAAAACGGAAATGCTTGCCAGTTAATGCTCCAACCGGGCAAACGTCAGTTGTACATAAATCATAATCGTGGTCTAATTGATCACCTGGAAATGTGGTAATATAAGCAGTATCACCGCGGCCTGCGATATATAATTGTTCATCACCTGCAACCTCATCCATAAAGCGCACACAACGTGAACATAAAATGCAACGCTCTTGGTCTAAAATTACTTCCGGGCCAATATCAATACACTTACCGCCACGATCGATGCCTTTGGTGTCAGTAAAGCGATGATCAACACCACCTTTATACGCCTTACCAACTTCGTCATGCAGACGACTTTCGTGTGCACCAGAACCCATGTAATGTTCTTGTAACATGCATTCACCGGCCTTGTCGCAGATTGGACAATCCAATGGGTGATTAACTAATAAAAATTCCATCACCCCTTCACGAGCATTGCGGACACGCTCACTACTCAATTGCGTGCGCACTTTCATGCCAGGACGAATAGGCATATGACAGCTAATCATTAAAGCTGGGCCACGCGGACCATCAACTTCTGCTAGACAAATTCGACAGTTACCAGCAATACTTAAATCCGGGTGATAGCAAAAATTTGGCGTATCTATGCCAGCTTCGCGCAACGCTTCGATCAACTGCTGACCAGCTGTCACTTCAAAATCTTTATCATCTATATTGATTGTAATTTTATCTGCCATTTTTACCTCTACCAGAACGCACCAGGACGTAATGTTTCGACGTCGCGTTCTTTTTCCTTTTCGCTACTCTTATTCTGGTAGGCATCAAAATGTTCACGGAATTTTGTGATAAACCCTTTCACGGCCCATGCATCAGCAGTTGCCAATGGGCAGATAGTTGTCCATTCAAATTTATCAGCGAGATCATAAATGAGATCAATGTCACCCTCGTGCGCTTCACCATTAACCACTTGTTTCAAGACACGGTGGGCATAGCCAGTTCCCTCACGACAAGGTGTGCACTGACCGCAAGATTCATGCGCGTAAAAATGTGCTAAGGTCTCAGTTAATTTCACAAGGTCGCGATCGGTATTAAATGGCATCACTGCCCCAGAACCGAGCATCGTCTTCATAGACGCCATGCACTCGTAATCCATGGTTGCTTCTTGGCATTCTTCTGCGGTCAATACCGGCGCAGAACTTCCACCTGGAATACATCCAGCCAGTTCGCCTTGAATCCCGCCTGCCAATTCAAAGAAATCCATCATTGGCATTGCTAAAGGTACTTCATAAACACCGGGTTTGCCGACATCACCTGAAATACTAAATAATTTACTACCTGGACTGCGTTCAGTACCAAACTGACGATAGGCTTCAGGTCCATGCTCAATAATCCATGGTAAAGCAGCAATAGTCTCAACATTATTCACGACAGTTGGACATTGAAACGCACCACTCACAG
>JANQLF010000315.1 GCA_028280785.1 Planctomycetota bacterium | reverse complement strand
ACGGCGTCGTAAAAGGATTTTCCTTCTGCGCGATGCCTATTTATTCCATCAACTAAAACCAAACTGTCATTTACAACAACGCCAGTTAAGGCAACGATGCCGAGAATCGAAAGCATGCTAAGTGGTAGGCCCATGGCCATGTGACCGGCTACGGCTCCAATTAATCCAAATGGAATCGCGGCCATAATTACAGCTGGTTGTAAATAGCTATGGAAAGCAATGGCAATAAGTGCGTAGATAATAACCATCGAAATGATCATGCCATTGCGGAGGCTGTTTACTAATTCCCCGCGGTCTTCTTGCCTACCAGCCTTTTTAATATTTACGAGAGGATGATGTTGTTTGATTTCAGTGTTAAAAAATTCCATAAATTCTTCATCGACCGTTTTTGCGTTTTGGATATCGTGATCAATCTTTGCAGTGATCATGACGACACGGCGTCGATCTTGTCGACTGATAGTGGCGTAAGAGCTGCCATAAGTTAATTCTGCAATTTCATTAAGCGGGATACGATCACCATTATGTAAGATGTATAAATTCATTAAGTCAGCCAGTGAAGATCGTTCCATGCGTGGGAAGCGTAAATAGACACGTACTTCATCGCGACCACGTTGAACGCGTTGTGCTTCTAATCCAAAAAATGCTGATTGCACCTGTCGTGCAACGCTGAGTTGATCGACACCAAGTGCTTTACCGCGTTCTGTCAAACTCAGGCTGATTTCATCTTTCCCATAAGGAAAGTTATCGGTGATATCCTGAACTCCTGAAAATGAATTTAATTTATCTATCAATTTTAAACACACGACATTAAGTTCTTCGAGATCTGGTCCAGTTATTTGGACCTGTACGTCGAAATTGTCATTCATGAATTGCGATTGAAAAGTGAGTGATTTCACGCCTGGAATCGTGCCACACATGGTGCGCCAACGTTGTGCTATATCTCGCGTCGCTATGTCGTGCGTGCTCTCTTGATCTACTTCGGCAATGATTTGCGCGAGGTGACTCGATGTGCTGGTACCAGCATTGCGACGACCTTGGCTTGTACGCGCTCCTGTGAGTACATAAAAATGCAGTAGCACATCTTCACCCATTTCATCAATTAATGCCTGTTTTAATGTATTACCGTTGTCCAATATTTGTTGGGTAATTTCGTTGGTCTTTTCGATGCTAGTACCAATGGGCAGTTCTAACTCGACGGTAATAGAGTCGGCTTCAATGATTGGGAAGAAGACAACTTTTAATCGGTTGCCCATATACAGACCGACTAAAATCATAAACGTAAAAACAAACAGCGAAACAGTAAGATAACGCCAGTGTAAACACCAGCGCAGTGAGGGGATATAGATACGTTCAATAAAATCATCAACCCAATTGGAGAACCGTTGCTGGAACTGTGTTGATTTTTGAACAATGGCGCCAAGTGGTTTGGCTATCGGCTTGGTCCACCAGCGGAATAGTTCTGCTATACGAGATTTATGGCCGAGGTGTGCTGGTAGAATAAATAACGATTCAATCAATGAAAATGCGAGACAGCCAATAACAACGACCGGAATAATGTGCCAGAATTTTCCATCGACTCCTGGTAGGAATAACATTGGCGCAAAGGCAACAATAGTTGTGGCAACAGCAAAGAATACAGGTTTACCGACACGATATGTTCCAGTTACGGTTGCATCGAGTATTTCATCATCTTTTTTCTTATCTTGTGATCGATGTACGCTTTCACCGACGACTATCGCATCATCTACGACAATTCCTATTACCAAAAGAAAGGCAAACATCGAGATCATGTTTAAACTTTCATCTTGGAAGAGCATAACCCCAAGAGCACCCATAAATGAAATGGGAATGCCAAGGGCCACCCAAAAAGCCAGTTTAATGCCTAGGAATAACATCAGGACCATAAATACCAAAATTAAACCACCGACCGCATTAGTGGTAAGGGTATTGAGTCTTCCTTGATAGAGGAGGCTTTCGTCGCGCCATACATGTAGGGATGATTCAGGTGGAAGGGTTTTATTTTTGTCTGCTACATATTCACGTACTTGTTGTGCGATTTCTAAAATATCTTGGTTGCCAATGCGGTAGACTAAGAGGCTGATTGCGCCGTGCTCATCAAAGGCAATTTGAATATCGTTGTCTTGAAATGTGTCGCTGATATGAGCAACATCGCGGAGTCGAATGGTGCCATGTTCTTTGCTACTATGTAAAATGATATCGGCAAAATCATGGCCACTGTATGCTTGGTCACGCGTACGTAATAATACATCACCACTGCGACTTTTTATGGCACCAGTTGGGAGATCGAAGGATGTGCTGCGTATGGCGTTAGATATTTGTTGAAAGGTTAAACCGTAACGCTGTAGGGCAAATTCAGATACTTCGATGGAAATTTCGTAGGGTCTTGTTGTGGATATTTCAACCTGGCTCACTGAAGGCAGATAAGCAATTTCTTCGCGTACGATTTCTGCCTGTGCGCGCAAATTACGTTCATCCATTGGACCACTGAGCACCACTTGAATGACTGGACTACGAATGCTTGGTTTAGAAATAACGGGCCGTTCAACATCAGCGGGAAAGCTGGTTATCGCGTCAACGCGTGTTTTGATGTCAGATAAAATAACGTTGGCGTCATAATCAGGATGAATTTCTGCGATAATACTCGCTACACCAGATGAAGCGGTAGAATTAATGCGTTTAATACCGTCGAGGCCGTCAATAGCCTCTTCGACACGCAGGCAGATGGCTTGCTCAACTTCTGCGGGTGCTGCGCCAGGATAGGGGACGCTAATGACTACTGATTCAAGTGAAAAGCTTGGAATGAATTCCTTGCGCATTTCAAAGATGCTTAAGGTGCCAGCAACGAAGATCAGCACCATTAACAAATTAGCGGCTATGTGATTTTGTGCGAACCAAGCGATGAGTCTTTGCATGGATGCTTAATTACTCAATGAGTGTAGGAGCCGCTTGTTCAAGTATTTTAACATTCAAATTATTCGCCATAACCGGAAGTCGTGTCACGCAAATACGATCACCGGGATGAAGTCCCTGATTTATCAGAACGGTTTCTCCGTTGTAATCGATATCGGCAGCTTGCTTATTGTAACGAATGATATTGACATCTTGGCGCTGTAGAGTTGATTTGTCTGTAAGCAACCACACATAATTGCCTTCATGTATGCAGTCTCGGGGAATTTCTATGACGCTTTGTGGAATGATTCCATCAACCTGCGCTTTAATGAATAAATCCGGCAGTAATGGTATGGATCCAGCAAATGGTTCTTCTATTTCTGCAACACAGATAAACTGTTGATTACGGGCGCCAATGCGCGGAATGATGCGCGTTAGTTTGGCTTTCCATTTATGCTGAGTTTGCCCAACATTTGCTTCGATAACGACATTCGAAGGAATAGATTTTTCGTTGGGTAATTCTAAGAAGGCCATGTCTTGATTTAATATTGGTAAGGTGACTTCAACCTTTCTGCTATCAATAATGTGACCGAGCATACTGCCTGCGCGTACCACTTGGCCGACACCGATATTTGTTCGTTCGATATAGCCATCAAATGGGGCTTTAATGGTACATTGGCGTAATCGGCGTTTGGCGAGATCGAGATCAGCTTGGGCAGCTTTAATGCTCGCCTTGGCTAGATCAATTTGTGGCTTACGCAGAGCAAGATCTGATGCATCTGCAAGATTTCGGCCAACGCTGAGCCAATCTTTTTTCGCTTGGTCCGCACGCGCTTGTTCTTGGGCAAGGTTTAATTGTGCTTGTGCAATTTGTGCTTCGGCGGCATTTAATGCTAATTGATAGGGTTCTGGATCAATTTCGATAAGGATGGTGTCTTTTTTAACTAAACGGCCTGATAAAAAACTATCGCTCAATGTAACGACGCGGCCATCTACTTCACTGCTGATATCTGTTTCACGAAATGCACGAATACTACCCTGGCTATCTACTTGAACAGGTTTCGTAAATAGCTCGCAGTCATGAGCTAAAACTTGAGGAATCAGAAGTTCATTGTTCTTTTTCGGGGCATCGGCTTTGAATACGTCGAATAGATAAATAATCAAAAGGCCGATAGAAAGTATGATTATGCTAAATGATGCTTGACCAATATGATTATTCATCGATTGCTGCCTCGAGTACAAAGTCGCCACCAAGAGCGCGATGTAAATCTATACGATTAGCAATCAATGCATGTTTGGCGGCAAGTCGGCGTACCTGAATAGCGAGTAAATTGCGTTTAATATCAAGGACATCAACTATACCAATCAAACCATTATCAAATTGTTGACGTGCTTGGTCATGCGAACGTTCGGCGTACTTTACCGATTCATTTAACTCGGTTAGCTTAGTGCGTAAATACTGTTCATTGCTTAGCGCTGTTTCTACTTCATTAAAGGCGTTTAGTACGATTTTCCCCCAATTGGCCGCTTGCTCGGCAATTTCAGCGTTGCGTAAGTCAACCGTTGCGCGTAATCGGCCACCTTGAAAAAGCGGAGCAGTAATGCCAGTTAGCGCATTCCACAATAATGACTCTGGTTTAAAAATGCTATCTAGTTCAGTGGATGCGTAGCCTGCCTCAGCGGTTAAACGGAAACTTGGAACTAAATCCTTTTTCGCCGCAGCAAATTGTAACTCTGCTGCCTGAAAACGTCGCGTAGCTGAAGCTATGTCATAGCGACGTGTTATTAAGCTGGATGGTTGGTTGGCAGGAGGTGTATCATTAATATCCGGCAGTGCTTTCGCCGTTTCAATTTTTGCGCTTGGGTAATATCCGATTAAAATTTCTAAATCACGTTTGCGATTTTCGTATTCTTGTTTGCGTTCGCTGAGACTAGCTGCATCAGCATAGCGTGCTTGCATTAAGCGTTGTAAATCAAGTGCGGTAATACTGCCAGCTTCGAAACGTGATTGAGCGCTGCGAATGCTATTGTCCCAAGCTTGAACCGTTTCATTTAATATTTGAACCTGTAGTTGGCTGTGAATACAAGCAAACCAGGCTTGGCTGACGCGTGCAGCAATAGAGAGGCGTAGCGCTTGGTAATCATCGGCTGCAGCGTCCTCTAATAGTAAGGCTGCTTTTTTGCGATCAGATAATTTGCCCCATAAATCTAATTCCCAGGAGAGGCTCAGACTTACTGAATAATCTGTGGTATAATTATCCAAAAAAGCATTTTCTTGGTAGCGACGATTCATGCTGGCACCAGCGGAGACTTGCGGTTTGCGTTCGGCGCCGCTAATGCGCGAGCGAGCCTGCATTTGTTGCCAGCGAGCTAATTGCATTTTTAAATCAAAATTATGCTCGAGTGCCTTTTTAATCGTGTTGATGAGTGCATCGTCATGAAACTCACGAAGCCAGGCTTGATTTATAGCGGTATTTTGATGCTTAATTTGCCAGGCCTCAGGTGTCTGAATCTCAGGTAGGGCGTGGGCTTGCGTCTTTGAGCGCTGACAGGCACTCAAGCACATGCATATAATTACAATGAGGAATGCTTTAGACCAAGTCACAAGCTTCTTCAGGCATCCAATGTGCATCTTTACCATCCCATTTAACATTACAGCCAATGGGGTTGGTGAGTGGAGTGCTAATTGCTTGGCCAGCAAGATGTTCGTCCAATGCGCGTTCTAAATCTCGCTCGCTGACTTTGCTGGTGTCGCGCGGGCTATCGACGGCGCGGCCGGTGTAAATTAATTTACGTTCTTTATCAAAAACATAATAATGCGGTGTGCGCAGGGCGCCATAAGCAAAAGCAACATCTTGGGTCGCATCATGGAGGTAGGTCCATGGGAATTTATATTCATCCATGCGTTTAATCATGTGCTCATAGCTGTCTTCGGCGTAGGTGTTTGGACTGTTGCTATTAATAGCAACAAAACCGACGCCACGGTCTTTATATTTTTCAGCAATCGCACGTGTGTCTTCATCACTACCAGTGACGTAGGGGCAGTGATTACAGGTAAAGGAAATCACTAAAACATCGTGCTCTGCAAAATCTGATAATTGATATTCTTTGCCGTCTGTGGCTTTGAGTTTGAAATCTTTGGCGGCATCACCGAGACCAATGGTAAAGCTCATGTTGGGACTCCTTGGGTGGGCGAGACCATAGCAGACATATCGGCTATGAGAATCTCGAGGGATTGCAGCCGCTTTTAAGACAGCAGCATAGTGCGCTCATGTAACTGTTACCTGAATGGATGACGACTGCGCCGATGCTGACTTACGATTATGTTGGACCTCAGAACCCTGAGTATTACTGCCTAGTATTACATGGCTTAGGCGACTCGATGGAGGGGTGGAAGGGTGTGGTGCCTGAACTAGGCCTATCGCAGATTGGATTCATCTTTGTCAACGCACCCGATGCTTATTTCACCGGATACTCATGGTTTCCTTATCCGGGCATTAATGCCGATCCGGATGATGCTGATGCAACGGTCAATGGTATTCGCCGTAGTCGTGATTTGCTTGAAGAGTCGATTCAGTTTTTTTTGGAAAAATATGCAATTACAGCTGACAAATTATTTCTCATGGGTTTTTCCCAGGGCTGCGTCATGGTCATTGATTATGCATTACGTAGCGATCAGCTTTTTGCTGGTGTTTTAGGTATGAGTGGTGCATGTCTGTTGATTGATGAATTTCCTGATTCCTTTGGCGGTGCGGTTAAAAATCAGAATATTTTCATGTGCCATGGGCGTTATGACGATGTGGTGCCGATCAATGCGACGCGACTACATGTGAAGCAGCTGCAGAACTGGGAGATCCCGGTTGAATGGCGTGAATACGACGTGCAGCATGGCGTAGATCCCTATGAAGAGCTGCCAGACATCAAAGCGTGGTTCCTGAACGCAACGGGCTGAATACACGTAAAGTGTTTAATTTAAATAAGTTATAAGTTTATCAGTGTCTAATCTGACGCTGATATTGATTTATTGACTCCAATAATTGATATACTACTATATCAATTATCATTGATTGATATACACTAAAATAAGTGCTCTGTCGATTCATGCTTGGTAGGAGTCAGCCGTGTTACAAAGCCTTATCTCATTGAGTACCTTTACGTCGCTCATACTTATAGCTGTTTTATCGATGCCTGAATTACAGAGCGCTACGATTGAAGCCCAGGTGAAATCTATTGAAGAGCATTTGCCACATACTGGTCTGCTTGTGCACCTTGGCTGTAAGAAAGGTGAGCTAACGGTTCAGCTAGGCCAAAAAGGCAACTTTGTTATTCATGCTATGGATACAGAAGTTGAAAATATTAAACAGGCGAATGCAGCAATTCGAAAATTATCGATTGCGGGCCTTGTCAGTACACAGGTTTCTGATTTAAAATTGCTCCCATTTAAAAATCATTTAGCCCAGGCTGTTATTGTTGAAGACCCAGACCAACTTTTTAAGTCGTCAAAGTTGAGTATCGCTGAACTTGATCGTATTGTGCAGCCCTTGGGATACATATTTATTCTCGGTACAAGTAGTAACAGCAATGGTGTAAATAAAATTATTAAAGATCAAATAATCACAGCTTCGTATGAACGCATAAAATCTGCATCCGATGTAGTGTGCTTGCATAAAAAATATCCGAGTAATATGAGTGATTGGCCGCAATATCATTATGACGGTGGTAGAACTGGCGTATCGAAGGACGCGGCATTTAAGCCACCGAAATCACTGCAATGGGTATCTGGTCCATCGAATTATGTGCCAATGAGTAAGTCGACGGCTCCCGGTTACCAAATGAATCATAATGGTGTAAATATTTATTTTGTCGGGATGAAGAATAAGGATCGTCATTTCCCAAAATTTGCACCGTGGGCTAATTCAACCATTATTCATCCAGGCCAACACGACTACAAAGATGTAGTCGGTTCGGGGAATGACTTTTTGTATGCATTAGTGGCACGTAATGCTTTTAGTGGGGTGAAGCTATGGCGACGCCCGCTTTTTTATCCACGTGCTACTGTTGCCGGTGCAGACGGTGTTCTTTACATGATGGAAGGTGATGCGGTAAAGGCACTGAACATCATTAGTGGCGAAGAGTTGTTTATGCTGGGTAAGGCACCCGGCACTAAGGCATTTTATCTCTCGGATAACACTTTGTTGGCCAAGGGAGATAGCAAAATTGTCTGTTTTGACTTGAGAAAAAAGGCAGCTACTTGGAATCAAAAGGTTGAGAAGAACACGCAGGTTCTGTTGGACGATAAACGTGTGTTTATGCGCACAAACACAAAGCTTGCGGCTATTAATGTAGCAAACGGAGACGCGGCGTGGAAAATGGATAATGCTGCTGCTGGATTGACCATTAGTGAAAAAATGTCATTCGTTAAGAACGATATATTACTGGTTTCTGCACGCAGTAAGAAGGGCTTTGTGGGTATTATTGCATATGCCGTTGAAGATGGAAAACGTATGTGGCAATATGAAGTGCCCAAAAGTGTATGGGCGAAATTTAATCCATTTTCGGTAAAGTTTGCCGGCGGCTTGATATTAGTGGTGCACTTTAAGCATTCGAATAAAATCAGTCGCATTGTTGGCTTGGATCCGAAGACTGGGTCTGTGTTAAAGAATTTTGATACGCAATCACATAAGGGCATATGTGGACCGAGTATCTCGACTGAGAAATTCACCTTTGGCGATCGCCCTATATGTTTTGTTGATATGGAAACTGGCAAAGTGCATAATTTCACGGTATCACGACCATCGTGTGGGTCCGGTGCCATGGTGGCATCGGGAATGTTTTATTCACAACCGATTAAATGCTTCTGTGTAAAGGGATCATTAAAGCGCCATTTCCTTGCGATTGGATCAGAGGATCCGTATCAAGAAGCTGAATTGAAAGAGACTCGTTTATTTAATTTCTCCGCGAATGCTGTTAAACAAGATGATACGGAAAAAGACCCACAATTAACTTGGCCAACATTTCGTGGCAACGCAGCACGAACAGCATCATTACATTTTGATTCATCGACATCTTATGCATTAAAGTGGAAGCGCAGTATAGCAGGATTAAGCATTCCTCAAAACGACGTTGGTGATGATTGGATTGATTTTTCTTTAGGCCTAGACGCTATCACTGCTTCAGTGACTGACGGCCAACGAGTTTATACGGCTGCAGTCCATGGACATAAAGTGTATGCCATGAATGCAAATGATGGAGACGTGGCTTGGACTTGCCATGTCGATGGCCGCATGGAAGTGCCGCCAACCTTATATAAAGGACTTTGCTTGGTTGGTACGGCTAAGGGAACGGTTTACGCGATTAATAGCAAAACTGGAAAAATAGTGTGGCAATTCAGAGCCGCGCCGTCATCACGCATGATGATGGCCTATGGTCAATTAGAATCACCATGGCCAGTTGTCGGCGGTGTCCTTATCCATAAAGACATGGCATTTGTTGTTTGTGGTCGCACCACAGAAATTGATAATGGATTGTGGGTTTATGGATTAGATCCATTGAGTGGAAAAACTATTTGGCAAAAGAATGTCGAAAAGCAGAAGAGGAGTCTTCCTGATATTTTAGTTGGTTCTGGTGATACGGTTTCCATGGGCGGTCGGTATTTGCAATTACATTACAAAACTGGTGAAATACGGGGAAATATCTTTGGTACAGTCCATGGTTACGATCGTGGCCATATTTTAGACCGTGCATGGCACTGTGGTTACGAACCGATGTGGAAGCAGGGCATTGGTTTTGGCAAGATTTTTGGTCGACTCTTGGCTAAGAACGAGCAAGTAGTTTCTATTTATGCTGCGCCGCGTGTACTTGCTCAGCCAATTCAACACAAAGTGAAAATATATCCAATTAGTGCTGCAAAAGAAAAGAAACCGAAGGCGTTATGGGAGTCTGAGCGCGATTTAAATACCAGTGTCGATGCTTTGGTGCTTTCTAAAAATGTTCTGGTAATCGCAGAGCGAAAATTAACCGATGTACGCAGCGTGCCATTCTCTGATCGAAGTGTAGAAAGTGTGGAGAAACTTCAGTCACAAATAATATTAATGAATGTCGCTGATGGTAAAATTTTACAAACACTTGAATTGCCAGGGCCGATTGCGGCAGACGGACTGGCTATGACGAAAGATTCATTATTAGTTTCCCTGATGGATGGAACTGTAATCTGCTATAAGGCTCAATAATTAATTATGAATTCTATTTTACTTGATACGAGAGAGCCGGCTTACCGCCAAGCGGCAGACATGATCCGCATAATGATTGCGACAGAAAAGATGAGCGTAGGCCAGGAGTTGCCGACCTATCGTAAGCTGTCGGAAATGCTGCGAGTTTCTTATGTCACCATCAAAAAAGCCATGGATTTATTAGTCGAAGAAGGCTTAGTCGAACGCTGTCAGGGTCGCGGTTGCCAAGTAGCCAAGATCGTTCCACTTGGTGATAAAATAGTTGATAATGAAGCCGAGACGCCGCTTAAAGTCATTGTTCCGCGAAGTTTGGTGCGCAATCTCACTGGTAAAACAACAGAAGGATCGCGACCGGATCAGGCACCCGTTCGCGTTTTTGGGTTTACGGGATTAACCAATTTAATGAAAGACCCAATGGGTGAAGCACTGATGAATGGTCTTGAGCATGGGTGTGCGCAAAATTATCAGCCACTGCTTTTCCATTGTTTACAAATGAACAAGGTTTTGCATCGACTGCCTGATTCTCTATTACAGCAGGAAGTCCTAGGTAATGTATGTTTTAGGCCTTTTGATAATGCTTATTTAATGGATCTGAGGCAGCGTTGTCCGCAATTAATTTCGGTGGATCGTGATGCGACTTCTTTTGATGTTTCTTCGGTTGTAACTGCAACCTTGGAGGGCTCGCTGTTGGCGACTAGTCAGTTGCTTCAAGCTGGGCATAAAAAAATTGCGTATGTGGGCAATTCTTTGAATAAAGAAACCACTGGTGGTGTAGACCCTGCAGTACGTGAGCGATTTAAAGGTTTTCAATTAGCCCATCAGGCATTTGGTGTACAGCTTGATAATGCTTTATGTTTATCTGTTCCCCAATTTAGTAAAAAACATATCGATAAAGTAGTCACTGAGCTTATTGCGAGCGGGCGTGAATTTTCTGCGATTGTTACCTATGACGACAATGTTGGTCAACACGTTTTGGATATTTTAACAAAATCTGGAAGACGTGTGCCAGCAGATTGTAGCTTAGTTTGTGCTGGCGGCGTATCTCCGTCAGGTGATATAGCCGGTGCTTACTTTAAATTTGACACTTTAGCTGAAGAAGTGCTGAAATTATGCGAATCCTCTGCTTCGCATAGTGATGTGCAATTGCTTGAAATCCCTGCCGAGTTCAAAGACGGCAAAACGTTTTAAATAACTTTATTAACAATTTGAAAAGAGAGAAAACATGATTGATTTAAATGATGTCCCAGTCATCGACCATCATTGTCACACGTATACTGAAGAATTTGCGTCGGTTAGTCCAGAACGCTTAGCGCGACTATTCCATCATGGATTTGGCGATGTCTATGATCCTGCTGTTAAAAAAGAAAAACAATGGGGTAGGTCCGACGAATTATTTGCGCATTTTCCACATATGGGGGTGGTGAAAACTTTGATCTGTAAACTTTCAGAGACCTTGGATTGTTCACCTGACCTAGAGTCTGTAACTGAAGCGCGAAATAAAATGTCTTCCTTAGATTTCTCTGCCTACGTTCGATTCTTATATGAGGATGTAGGCATTTGCGGAACGGTTATTGATTCATCGTTACCGGCAGATAATGCCCCAGAAATTGAATATTTTCATGGTAAAAAATTACGCCTCTTTTCATTAGATCCGATCTTAGATGATTTAATTAAGCAATATGATTCCTATGCGGACATGATGCATGAATTAAAACGTCGCTTGGAAGAAGCGGTTACGAAATACGGGTTTATAGGTGTGAAAGCGCATTTGGCCGAGCAAGCGGGCTTTGATGCTGAGCCGGTTTGGGAAAAAGAAGCGAGTCTCGTTTATGGTCCTGCAAAAAATGGTGACCTGCGCTCATTTGAAAAACTTTATGTTGCTGTCTTTACTGAAATGATGATGGAGGGGCAGCGACTTAACATTCCGATTCACTTACATTCAGGATGTACTGGTAGCGTTTGGAAGGGTGCGCCGATTCACGGAGCCGACCCATTTAAGCTCGCGCAATTTCTGCGTCGCAAAGAATTCGTC
>JANQLF010000251.1 GCA_028280785.1 Planctomycetota bacterium | reverse complement strand
TTTAATTCGAGCAGGCGATTATCGTGGGTTTCTGGTTCAGCAATATCACGCGCGACACGTTGTAGCCAGATATCAAATAGCTGAACAATGATGCGCTCGTTGGCTTGATGATGTGTAGCTATTTCATTGTAGATATCTTGAAAAAACAATTCGGTGTCACTGCGTTTGTGTAGTGTGTAGGCTGTTTCGCATTCAAGCCCAGCCTGATTCATGCTTGGCTTGATAGCTGATCCGGTAGCAAAAAACCACGAGTGTCGCCAGCGCTTTTCCGGGTTGCCCATGTTGTGCTCTGTGTTCGGTTCCCAGATCACCAATGTATTTGGCTCGAGGCGGTGTGGTTTGCCTTTAAGCCAGACATCACAGGGATCATAATAAAACATAAAAAGCCAGTCTTTAGTTCCTTCGGGTCGATGAACCATTTCAGGCGGCATGCCTTCAAGCGTATGTAAACTCTTGATTGAAAGCTGGTGATGTGCTTCGCGTTCCTGATCGTATCCAAGATGGGGCATGATACTGACCATAAGATACAACATGTCAGAGAGCAAGCACAGATACGCCCAATTCTATACTTATATGCTTGTCAGGACAGAATTTGGATGTGAGATAGGACCGCTATGGCTGCATCTTCTACCGGAATAACCCGCGTGACCGAACGAGTCGGGACGGCTATCACAACGCCGCTCGGTATTACTATTGGTATTCCATTGTTGGTTCTGTCTATTGCGCTGTTTATTGGTTTTAACGGTAAGATAAATCTGCAGCACAGCATGCAGAGCATGGCCGAGG
Organism: Planctomycetota bacterium; assembly: GCA_028280785.1. Taxonomy (GTDB): domain Bacteria; phylum Planctomycetota; class UBA11346; order UBA11346; family UBA11346; genus JANQLF01. The sequence continues at coordinate 19,632 of JANQLF010000251.1, read as the reverse complement.
CGCGATTTGATGACCATGTCAATATGATGCGTCAGCAAACACAGACCTTACTTAATAAAGCGCCGGCACTTTTGGATCAATTCGCTAGTTATTTGAAGCGAACGCCAAAGGTGAAAATGGATTTAGAAAGCATTCGTTTATTAAAGCTACTCATTCGCAATAGCCCTGGTGTTTCGTGGATAAGTTATTCTAACGAAGAGGGTTCGTTTTGGGGTGTTTATCTGAATCACAAAGAAGAGATGCGTTATGTAACGGCCAGTCAGATTGAAGAGCCACGTGGCCAATGGCGCGAATATATTATTAATGTTGATAATACATTGACCGAAGTACTGCATGATGAAAAGCGTGCTTATGATCCACGTGCTCGTGATTGGTATGCTGATACTAAGCGTATTGGTAAGCGACGTTGGACGGAACCGTATATATTTATCAATGATAATTCACCAGGTATAACCTGTGCTGATCCTATATTTGCTGCAGATGGGTCTTTACGCGGTGTGATGACCGTGGATTTTACACTCTATCATTTATCGCAATCTCTGCATGACATATGCAACGCTCATGGTTGTCACTTATTTCTTTTTACTGATAAATTAGATATTCTTGCCCATCCACAGGTATCATTTGAGCCAGGTGAAAATAAAGAAGCTAAATTAGTGAACATGGTAGATGTTCGCGATCAAACGCTGCTCAGTTTTGCTGATGTGATTCCACCAACTGTTTTGCGCAAGCATGAAAAATTTACCGATAAATATAAAATAGCTGATCGTGAGTATATGGGTATGGTCCAACCATTGGGTTTGATGGATAGTGTGCATTGGTTTATCGGCTCAATTACACCCATGGACATGATTGTCGCCCCGGCGTCTGATCATTGGCAATTGGCAAAAATTGTCGCCATTGTAGGTTTGGCCTTAGGTGTGCTCATTGCGTTATGGTTTGCCAAGCATGTGGTGCGCTCACGTCAGTTGGTTGAAGAGGCTCAAGAGCAAGTGGAAGCAACGCAGGACGAAATGCGTGAGCTTGGCTCATATCGTTTGCTGAAAAAGATTGGTGCCGGTGGTATGGGTGAGGTGTGGCAGGGCGAACATAAAATGTTGGCTCGTCGTGCGGCGATTAAATTAATTAAACGCAAAAATTTACATTTTGAAGATCCTGACGAAGTGCAACGGACTATCGAACGCTTTAAGTGGGAAGCTAAGGTAACTGCGCGCCTCTGCTCACCAAATACGGTGCAGCTTTATGATTATGGTGTGAGCAAGGATGGGACCTTGTATTATGTAATGGAAATGCTTGATGGCATGGATTTTGATGATTTGGTTGAGAAACATGGGCCGCAACCAGTTGAACGGGTTATGTATTTATTGCGTTGTGTGGCGAGTAGTTTAGCAGAAGCGCACAAATTAGAATTGGTTCATCGCGACATTAAACCGGCAAACTTATTTATCTGTCGAATGGGTATTGACGTTGATGTGGTTAAAGTATTAGATTTTGGCTTGGTTCTTAATGCGCCACGCCAAAAAGAAAATCGCTTAACCATGGAAGGTATGGTGACTGGAACGCCATCGTATATGGCACCTGAGCAGGCAACTGGCTCAGAGGTTGATGAGCGTTGCGATATTTATGCATTGGCCTGTGTTGCCTATTATTTACTCAGTGCTCGTGATGTCTTTGAAAATGAAAATCCACATAAAGTGTTAATGGCCCATGTTTATGAACCAGCGCCACGTATTAGTGAATTGGCAAAACAAGAGATACCGCAAGCGCTCGATGAATTGTTGATGAACTGCTTGGCTAAAGAACCGGGTGATAGGCCGCGTAATATGGAAGTCTTGATTAAGAGTTTGGATAACATTGCTCAAGATTTAGATTTAAAATGGACTCTTGAGAAGCGTCAAGACTGGTGGAATAACCAGTGTCCGTACCAGGATTGTGGTGAGGATGATCCGTGCACGGCAGCAGCGCACCTTGAGGTGAGTTTTTTAGATACTGAAACCTCTGCAGCAGAAGTCGCAATTAAGAAATAAACGTGTCTAACAAATCGACTGGTGGTTTGGAAATCGACTGGCAAGAAACGCATGCCGAAATTCAAGTGACTGTACTTGGTCGCTTCCTAGCGGCGGATAAGCGCTCGATGCGAGTAGATTATAATATCGATGAATTAAAACGTATAATCACCTTACGTTGCACAGTTGAATTTCGCGGCAAGCGCTACCATCATGATTCAGTCTTACGAGGATTCTGTATTATTCCCAAAAAGAAGCTCGGGGATGTAAATCCGGATGAATTTGATTGGTTAACCGAAGAAGTCGATTAACTATTTATTCTTTTCTTGAAATGTATTAGCCCGTTGTTGACGTAAGGTCTGCTTCGCTTGCATCCACGGATATGACTTCGATTCATGAATAAAATCAGATGGGTAGCCAAATCCACAAACTAAGGCGCGGCGATCGTGATCAGTGAGATTTGGTCCAGCATAATGCATGCTACGTGGAAAATGTATCACGACACCACCAGCTTTAACTGGTGCAGCAACAGCACTATCCATGTCAAAGGCGCTGGCACCTTTTTCGGTGACTTCCATGCCATGAATGCGTGGATCATTATTTATTGATTGATGTTCAACTACATCGTAACCATCTTGGCCCGGATGGACATGGCTGCCAGGAATGTAATGCAGGCAACCACTTTCAATGGTCGCGTCTTCAAGGGGCATCCAGTAATTGGCTTTATGGTGTTCACTGCCGTAGCCCCAATAGGATTTGTCTTGGTGCCATGGTGTGGTCAATCCATAACCTGCAGGTTTAAGAATCGCGTGACTGCCATGAAAATCGGCTTCTTCTTCACGTTGTAGAATTTGTTGCGCAATGCTGGCTAGATTTTTGAAATATTCGGAATCAACAAGCCAACTCATATATTCAGTCGGACCGAGAATTTGTGGTAAGCCACGTTGCTTGCCGTCTTCATCAGTGCCGCCTAGATCAAAGTAGCGGCCTTCTTCTTTACCCCACTCCGTTGAGAAAATAAAATCGTAATCTTCGGCGATGCGATCAAGTTCATGCTGTGGGCATACACCTTCGACGACTAGGAAACCGTTGGTGTTTGCGAATTCAATTTCATCTTGAGTGAGGGGAGCGAGACACATTGATTTAATCATAGTTCTTTACCTTACGATGCCAATTGCATTTCGACCATGTCGAAGTCTTCTTTGCTAACGCCGCAGTCAGGACAGGACCAATCTTCTGGTATGTCTTGCCAACGTGTACCGGCAGCGATGCCTTCTTTAGGCAGGCCTTTTGATTCGTCGTAGATAAATCCACATACCGAGCATTCCCAAATTTTTAAATCTTGATTTTCAGAGTTAATTGGTTCTTGTTTTATTTCATTTTCTTGAACTTCTTCAGTTTTAGCAGGTTCTTTATCTACTACGTGACCAGGTGTTGGTAGTGGTTGATGATATTGATAATCAGGTTCTTGTTCCTGGCGGTCTTGAATTTCAAATATTTCTTTCCAGGCACCGCGTAAGTTTTTACATGGTGGCAATTCATGTTTGATAAGTTTATGTAGTTTGCCTAAACGATAACACGGTACGGCAGCAAACATGTGGTGTTCGATGTGATAATTCATATGCCAATATAAAAAGCGTAACACGGGTCCTAAAATAATAGTGCGGCAAGATAAACGGAAATCATTGACATTATCGACCAATCCAGCGTGTTGAACAGCGTTACACAATTGATGTGGACCTGAGCCAATGACATGACCCATGCTGGTCAAAATGGGAATAATCCAGTAGCCAAAATAAATCGAAACAGCTGCAATGCTCAGATGACCCAAGAATACAATGCGTGCCCAAGTAACGACCTTTTTCCTGGTAGCAGGGTCACAAGTGCGTTGTTCCCATTCACCTTCGAATTTACCTAATACTTTTTTCCAGGTGCCGATGATGGTCCATTTTAAACCCCATGGATTAATAATGCCATGTTTGAGCGTTGCACCGCGCTGGTGTTTCGTTGGCAGTGTCACTTCTAAATCATCTGGTTGATTTAATGTGTATTTATGATGTTCGGTGTGGCTGGCCCAGAAGGCATAATGATTTATCCAGCCGAAAAAACTGAATATGTGAACAAAGAGCCAGTTGAGCCATTGGCTGCGAAAAACCGTGCCGTGCACTAATTCATGGACCGCATTAATGTAAAACGAAGCGATCATGCCGTGGACTAAGATGAGTCCGGCCATGGCCCAATACATACCGTGTTGTTGGGTGTAAAAAGCAGCAGTGCCAGTGAGGATCAATAAGCCCAAATGGCCACCAGATTGGAGAAAGCCAAGGAAGTCACTGCGCTTGTTGAGTGCTTGCATGGTTTCTTTGGGGAGAGGGCAGCGGTACCAGTCAATTTCTCGAGTAGTCATAACGCGGTATTGTAGCAGCTTGAATCGCTTTGCGTTCGCATCTGAGTGCGATAGTATTTTGAACATGGCTAAAGACGAGGAGCTGCGCCGAGACTATACTGGAGCCGAGTTAAACGTCTCCTGTGTGCGCCATGTTGGACATACTAAGATTAACAAATCGCGCCCTGGCTTAGGCGCACATGTTCATCCTAAGTGCTATGAAGTATGCTATTTACGTTCCGGTCAATTGCATTGGTGGGCAGGGACTGAGGACAATACCTATGTGGTTAATCCTGGTGAGATGACCTTGACCTTCCCCGATGAAGTCCATGGGGGAGTGGATAGTATACATGAGGCCTGTGATCTGTATTGGGTCAGTTTCGAGACTGGGGCCGATATCCTGGGCCTCAGTCCGCATATTTTGGACCCAGTGCAGGAGGCACTAAGCAACGCCCCACGTACCTTCCAAGCGGATAAATCAGTACCTGGATTTTACGAGCAAATTCTTGATACGATTTCTGAGCCGGGGCCTTACGCACAGTTTCGCATTTTAAGTGCGCTCCAGCAAATTATTTTGCGCATCGTTGATGCCTTTAATCAGGAGCCCAAAAAGGCTGATCCTCGAATGGAAAAAGTGTTGCATGCCATTTCCTCAAAAATGGATGTATATAAATCTGTTGAAGATCTGGCGGAAATAGCGGGCCTTAGTCCAAACCGATTTATTAATGAATTTAAGGCCTATACCGGCTATTCGCCTATGGACTATTTAAATAGAGAAAAATTACGTGTAGCTAAATTGATGTTAGCAGATTTAGATCGTTCAATTACTGACATCGCTTTTGAATTAGACTTCTCGACAACGCAATATTTTGCAACAATGTTTAAGAAATATACGGGCATGACGCCGACGCAATTCCGTGATGAATCCCTTTGAATAGCCTTGTATTAATTAACACTGATTTTTTGTAAATCGTGTGCATACATGTATCTAGGACCAATGGTTTACCGCTCTTAACTTGCGTTTGTTGGTTATTTGTTAAATTGGTGATTCGCACAGGAGAACTAATGAAAACGGCAATAAATGCATGCTATTGGAATGCTTATGGTAAGCACACAGGTAAGACATCTGACTGGAAACAATTTGTGGATGACGTGGCTGCGGCCGGATTTGAAGGCATTGAAATAGGGGCTCATGGCGATGCCGCAACAGTAAAAAAATATGTAGCGGATAAAGGTCTGGAAATAGTTGCTGCACCTTTAAATGTGACTTACAATCCATTTCCACCCAATACGAAAGCTTTTAAGCAAAGTATTCGTGAAGCGAAGAAACTCGGCGCAAATCTTTTGATGTGCTGCGGTGGTTTTTATTACGCACAGCGTCGTGCCATGGCAAAGTCAGACTATGAATTGTTCGGTAGTAACATGAAGGTGGCTGTTGATTACGCAAAAAAACATGGCTTAGAGGTCGCCTATCATCCGCATCTCGGTGCCATCGTTGAGACTTTGGAAGAAACCAAGGAATTACTTAAGCGTGTACCTGGATTAAAAATCACTGTTGATATTGCGCATTTGGCAGCTTGTTATTCTGATCCGGTCAAATTCTGCAAAACATTTGCTAAGAAAATTATCCATACCCATATTAAAGATTACTCATTCAAAAAAGAGTCGTTCATGGAATTGGGTAAGGGCGATGGCAGTGTGAACATTAAGGGCTGTATCAATGCGCTGAAAAAAGGTGGCTACAAAGGCTATCTGTGTGTCGAGTGTGATAAAAAAGCTATGCCTAAAAAACCGATGACACCCTTGGCTGGCGCTAAATATGCTCGTCGTTATCTGAAGAATTTAGGACATTAATTTAACTATTTAATGTAGGAGATTTGCTATGGCTATTCGTCTGATCAATCGTGCTGATGACATCGGTTCAAGTTTAATTGCTAATGAGGCAATTATCGATGCACATAAAGATGGTATGGTCACTGCAACGTCGATTATGGTTCCAGCACCACACTTCGAAGATGCGGCAGCACGTTTGCGTGATTGTCCGAGTTTAGAGGTGGGATTGCATGCGACGATCACAGACGAATGGGACTCTGATCGTTGGGGACCAGTTTTGCCGGTCGAAGAAGTGCCAAGTATAGTTTATGACGATGGCACCTTCTTTAAAAACTGTGTGGAATTATGGGAGCGCTATGGTGATGAGAAGACGCGTCCGAGTAATGATGAAATAATTAATGAATTACGTGCGCAATTAAACAAAGCACGTGATGCCGGTTTAACAGTAACGTATCTAGATGCACACATGGGATTCAGTTGGTTTCATGGTTTGGATGATCGCCTTCAAGAATTTTGTGATGAAGAAGGGATACTGTATAGTTTGCGCTTCGAATGCGCCGGATTCCCTGAAGTCGAAGGCGAGTTTGATGATCCAATTGATAAATTAGTAGCGCAGATAAATGCCTTTGAAGATGGCAAGACCTATCGCTTAGTGGGCCATCCCGCCTACGACCGCGGCGATATGGTAAACATGAGTATACGTGGCTCCGAGCCGCATGCGATTTCGAAGTCACGCGATGGCGAGCGTTTACGCTTTATGGATCCACGTGTTTTGAAAGCATGTGAAGACAAAGGTGTAGAATTTATCAAGCATACGGAGTACTAAATCCTAGCCCGGCAGAATTGACTCATGTGAAACTGTCGGACAATTCCGACAGTGAAGATTGCTGTCGTTGGGATTGGTCGAGTTGGTAGCACGGTGGCGTATGCGTTAACCTCGCATGCCTTGTGCGATGAACTCATTCTTGTGAATCGAACTTTTGAAGTTGCGCTTGGTGAAGTCCATGACTTGCAGCATGCTGCCGCTTTTAGCGAAAAGCCAATGCAGATTAAAGCCGAAACGGCTGAAGCAGTCACTGATTGCGATATAATTATTTTAACGGCATCGGTGCATATCAGTAACGCTAAGAGTCGCATGGAATTCGGACCAGCGAATATTGATTTATATCGTGGCATCATGCCGTCACTGATAAAAAATAATCCGGATGCCATTTATATTGTAGTAGCTAATCCAGTTGATGTGCTGACTTACTTTTTAATTTCCGAATATAATCTCGATTGGCAAAAGGTCATTGGTACCGGAACGCTCATCGATTCAGCGCGTTATCGTTTGTTGTTGTCGCAAAAATATAATATTCATGCCGAAGATATTCGTGCCTATATTTTAGGTGAACATGGCGAAACGCAGTTTGTGGTGCAGAGCACTGCCCAAGCAGGTGGCGAAAGTATTGAGCCATCAGCAGATAATCAGCAGCTTTTTGAGGATTCGGCAGAATCAGGAATGGAAGTTTACCGCCTCAAGGGCCACACTAATTATGGTATAGCCAGTGCCGTCGAAATGATGGTAGCAACCATGGTCAATGACCAGCGACACACCATGCCTGTGAGTCTTCTGCTCAAAGATTACGCAGGGGTGAGCGATGTATGCCTGAGTGTTCCAGCAGTCATAGGGTCTACAGGGGTTCTTCGTGTGATGCATCCACAGTTCAGCGATGAAGAAATCGCTTTATTTCAGCACTCAGCACAAACGGTTAAGGCCGAAATAGAACGAGCACTGCAGGGTATATAGGACTAAGTTAATATGCATGTAATTGAAAATGATTTTTTCGAGATTCATATCAATGAAGAGGCTGGTTGTGATATTATGGCCTGCTTTGTTAAAAAAGGCGAAGAGGAATTTCCTTTAATGCCTGACGCTCGAGAAGACGATTGTGAGCTCGATCAAAGTAGCTTTATTATGGCTCCCTATTCAAACCGCGTTGAAGACGGGAAATTTATATTTCGTGATAAGGAATATACCCTCGAACGAGGTGATGAACATAGCATTCATGGCGATGTGCGTCAGCGCCCCTGGAAGGTAGTCGACTACAGCAAGACATTATTGCATTGTGAATTTGATGGTAGCAGCGTCGATGATTTAAACTGGCCATGGCCATTTAAAGTAGAAGCAATTTTCGAATTACAGGATGATTGTTTTCAGTCGATATTAACACTGAAAAATTTGAGTGACGAGGACATGCCAGCAGGTTTTGGTTGGCATCCCTATTTTAGCCGCGCATTGTCATCAAAAGATCAAGAGATTCGTTTAAAATGTGAACTTGAAGGCGTGTATCCCGATGATAACGGCAATTGTATCCCATCAGGCCGTATTCGCCCTCTCAAAGACAATGAGAATTTTGAATTCGAAAGTAATCTAGAGACGGATGAATTTTTAGATAACTGTTTTTATGGTTATCAGGGTAATGGTTATTTGTATTGGCCAGGAACGGGTTTGCGTTTGAAATTTGATTGTAGCGATACCTGCAAGCATGTAGTTATTTATACACCACTGGGTAAACCACATGTGGCATTTGAACCTGTGACCAATGCCAATAACGGTGTGAATTTATTTGCCAAGGGCGATGAAACCGCAGGAACAGTGGTCTTGGAACCTGGGTCGCTATTGTCTGCTCAGTTTGATATGACTGCATTGTGGGATTAGGCTATTCAGTCAGTGTTTTATCAAGTATAAATAAGCAGGCTGCCGAAGCCTTGGCAGAAGAGTTTTCTTGGTCCTTAGATCAGCAAGATGCCGACGTTATTTTATCCTGGCGCGAAGGTGCATTAACTGTGCATGTTCAATCTGATGGTGAACTAGCCGGATTTAAACCGACGAGTTTTGATTTTTCTCAAATTACCGTCGGCGACAAAAAGCAAGCATTGGCACGAGCATGCGGATTACATAAACATCCTCAGCGTATTATGGATACTTGTGCAGGTACAGGTGTAGATGCTTTTATTTTAAACCGTTTGAAAGCCGATGTTTTTAGCTGTGAGCGCAATCCTGTTATTTTTTCTTTATTGAGGGATGCGTATTCGAGAAGTGGATCACCAAATGGGTGGTCCATAACATGTGGTGATGCATGTCAATTTTTAGATGCCCAGCATTTTGATTGTGCGTATTGTGACCCAATGTTTTCAAGCGATACAAAGCGGCGAGGAGCTGAGCGTAAAGAAATGCGCTTGTTGCGATTCTTGGAGCAAGGACCTAATGACTCTGATCAAGTCCTAGACAAAGTGGCTGCCTCCTCGATTCGGCGTATGGTTGTTAAACGACCGTTACGTTCACCTAAATTGCAGTTTACAGATCGGCAATTGGCAAACTGTATTGAAGGAAAGGGGTTTCGCTTTGATGTATTTGATCGTCACTGACTGTTTTTCTTGTTTGAGTGGCGGAGCAGGAAGCTTTTAACCCACCAATTTCTTGTTAGTATGAACATATGATCCTAAGACTCCTGAGATATAGCATATTGATACTATTGGTAACGAGTGTTTGGGCTGAAGAATCACCTAAAGAGACCAATAAGAAGATTATCAAGGCTGAAGAGAAATATAAGCAACGTATGGCTGAAATTGTAGCCGAAGCCTTAAAACAGTCTGAAAAAGCTAAGGCCGATTTAGTCAAAACAATGGAGCGTGAATTATCAACGGCCACGAAAAAGGGCGACTTTGATGAAGCGATGCGCTTGAAGGCTAAGTTGGAACTCGCAAAGAAGGATGACCAAGTAAGTGGCTTATTTGGTGATGTGGACTTACCCAAGAAAGACAAGAAAGCTGCTGAACTGACATCAAAATCACTGATTAAAATTCACAGTATATGGTGTGGTGGAAGTGTTCCTGCTGAAAAAGTAAAATTAATAAGCGATGAAATCATAGATTCAAAAACAAATTCGGTAAAGTTTGTGCCCAAGACGGTCGTTAAGATGCTTGAGAGTGAGGTTCCAACCTTAAGTGTTAATTTTTTATCAAATGGTGCCTATATTAGTGTGGTCGCGGGTCCAAGAGATGGCAGAAATGTAAAGGTTTTTGGTGAGATGGCGATGATGAATGAGGATAAATTCTCAATTCGTTATGATGTTCATATAAATGACGAACAAAAATTAACGCGAGAAACAGCACTCGAAGATTTCCTGAAGCTTAAAAAAGATGAGAAATAAATAGATTTTGTATTTGCACAGGCAGTGCAGTGTTTAAAATAATAGTCTAAAATAGATCAGAATAGATCACATGGCCTGTTGAAAGAAGTGTCGATAAATATGAAAATCTACATTAGTGCAGATGTTGAAGGTGTGGCTGGTATTACCCATTGGGATGAGGCTACAAAAAACCATCCGGATTACCCTGAATTTCGTGAGCTCATGACTAATGAAGTGGTGGCTGCTTGTGAGGGTGCGCTCAACGCTAATGCCACAGAAATTGTTGTTAAAGATGCCCATGGTACAGGCAGGAATATTATTTCATCTAAACTACCCAAAGAAGTGCAGCTTATCCGTGGTTGGAGCGGCCATCCTTATGCAATGGTTCAGGAATTGGATAATAGTTTTCAAGCATTATTGATGATTGGTTATCATTCGAAGGCAGGTACGGCGAATAATCCGCTTGCGCATACGATTAAAAGAGCCGTTGCATCAGTAGCGATAAATGGCGAATTGGTCTCGGAATTCTTATTGCATGCCTATGTTGCCGCGTTGGAACAAGTGCCCTTAGTATTTGTTTCGGGTGATCAAGGAATCTGTAGTGATGTTACGGCATTGAATGATCAAATTCACACACTTGCAGTAAGTCGTGGTATTGGCTCCTCAACACAAAGTATGTCGCCTGCTCGAGCGTGCCAAGAAATGAAAGAGGGGGTTACCCAGGCTTTGAAACGAAATTATGATAAATGTCAGATTTGTTTGCCGAATGAATTTACAGTCGAAGTCAGTTTCAAGGAGCCTGATGTTGCCTACAAGGCTTCCTTTTATCCAGGTGCCAAGCAATCAAATGATCAAGCAGTTCAATTTCAGACAAATGATTTTTTTGAAGTCATGCGTATGCTATTATTTGTAATTAAATCGTAACGGTGAGGTTTAGGAATTATGAGCGAAGCAGGTTTTTTAGAACTGATTGATGACTATGGTGCAGCGAACCCTCCGACTATGCCATTTAGTGAAGGGATGGATCATGCATCCTGGCGGGCATCTTTTATGGAAAAGCTCAATGCTTTATTTGGTCCAGTGCCTAATCGAGTAGAGCCTTCTTATGTTATTGAACAAGAAGAGGTTCTCGAGGATCATACCCGGTATACAATTCGCATCGCCGTTAGTGAATTTTCGAATTTACCGGCGTATTTATTAGTGCCCAAGGGTATACCCAGCGGTGAGCGACGTCCTTTGGTTTTAGCTTGTCATGGTCATCACCATGCAGGTATGGATACAGTGTGTGGAATAAAAAGTGAAGGCTTTGACGGCGATGAAATTGACGATTATGGCTTAGCAGCAGTGCGCAGTGGTTATATCGTTTGTGCGCCCTCGTGGTGGGGTTGGACTGGTCGCGATCAGCATACGCATTTATGTGGTGGACGTGATAAATGTAATGTCATTCAAATGGCTGCGTCGATGTATGGATTTAATATTATAAGCCTGCACGTACAGGATGCGCAAGCTGCAATAGATGCCTTAATCCAACGTGACGATGTTGATGCTAATTGTATAGCGAGTTTAGGTAATTCTTATGGTGGACGATCGACGATGTGGATTTCGATATTCGAAGAGCGAATTCGCGCCATTATTGCTGCAGGATGTATGAATACGTTTAGGGAACGTTCGTCTAAGTTGTCTTCTTGTGCAATTCAATTTTTACCAGGGGTTTTACAATACGGTGATGTTCCCGAATTACTGGCTTTATTAGCACCGCGCTCATTACAATTACAAGCTGGAAAATTAGATGGACTTATAACTGCAACTGATCGAGATCACATCGAAGAGACGGTTCGATTCGCGTATCGATCACGTGGTGTTGAAGACCAGCTGGATTACGTCTTACATGAGCGGGGGCATGTTTTTAACTGGGCGGCTGCTGATGCGTTTTTGCAACGGTCATTTGCCTAATTAAAGATTCCACGCTGATTCAATTAAAATAGTTTGACGAATTTCTGGTAGACCACGTTCATTGTCGCGAATGGCCCTATCCAATTGGTCAACAGCGATGCTGCCCATGAGGTGGGGGCGTAGATCGATCCCTGAATTTCTCGAAGAACGTGGACTGCTCTTTTCCAAGGGTATAAATTCTGGAGCTTGCCCACTGAGTTTACGATGACTGCTGAGCCAGGTTTCAATATGCTCGACACAGCCAATAATTGATTGCGGTTGCCAGCGTTTAATCCATTCGGCCAAACGTTTTTTATCATGGTCGCGGCAGATGAAAGGCGGAATGCGCTCTGTCTTTTTCACCTCTTCTTGCATGGCATAAATGGCCCCAGTGTAAAACTCGGGTAATTCCGCTAATGGATTTTCTTCAAGTAAAATAAATCCTATACGATCGTGGCCTTTATCGTGCATATATTTCCATGCCGTCTGTACATTGTAGTGATGATGGGGCATCACTATATGACAACCTGGGTCTACATGGCCGCGGCCACAGGCAATTACCGAAAATTTATTGAGTGGAAAACCATTGATGTCCTCTTGGTTGTTAATGCGACGAAAAATAACACCAGTGTAGGCGCGGTGTTCGAGTACCTCGCCAAGTTGAGTCGGTGAATCATAGTCGTTAATATTAAAATAGTCTAATTTATACCCAAGGTGCTTCGCCTGATCTTGGCAGCCAAGAAAGCACTGCTTTTGGAAGTAGGTCCATTCGTTTCGCGGTCCAGTTACGTAGGCGATGCTGAGACCATTGTAAGTGGATTGCTTTTCCCAGCGTCGCGCACCGAGAACGGCGAAACTTGGATCGGGTTGATAGCCAAGCTGATCAGCGATTTTCTTGATGTGCTTACGAGTTTGTTCAGGGATTTTTTTATGGCCACGTAAGGCGTAAGACACGGTAGCCAACGACACTCCGGCTTTTTTAGCTATCTCACGCATGCTGATACGGCGCATAGTGAACAGATTGGTGAACAGGTTCACTAATTCAAGGCAAATGTACGTAGATGTGGGTATAAGCTGAGCCGTTCATATCTCATTGTGCATTGACGAATAGGAGCGCATGCAATGACCAGTGCATTAGAAAGTGTAACAGAAGCAGCTGTTCAAAGCGAAGAGCAGCAGCGAATTCACGTACATAACCCTGCCACGGCCGAACACTTAGCCGCAATACAGATTGCTACATCGACGGATGTTGATGCTGCCGTAGCGAGGGCTACCGCTGCATTTGAATCGTGGTCAAAGACACCGGTGGTGAAGCGTTGTCGTATTTTATTTACCTGCAAAGAAGCCTTGGAGCAGCGCTTTGATGAAATAGTTGCCTGCGTTATTGCAGAAAATGGTAAATCACATGCCGATGCTGTTGGTGAGGTGCGTCGCGGATTAGAAGTTTTGGAATTTGCCTGCGGCATGCCTTCATTGGCAAAAGGCGATTATATACAGGACATAGCCAATGACATTGACGGCTATGTTTTTAAAGAGCCGCTCGGTGTCGTTGCAGGTATCTGTCCATTTAATTTCCCTGCTATGATTCCTATGTGGATGTTCCCAGTAGCAATCGCCTGCGGTAATACCTTCATTTTAAAACCAAGTGACAAGTGCCCGTTAAGTGGTGCATTAATAGTTGATATTATGCAAGCAAGTGGCTTGCCAGAGGGTGTCCTTACTGTTGTGCATGGTCGCCGGGAAGTTTCTGAGTTATTAATTGATCATGATAGCATAGAATCGATTTCGTTCGTTGGTTCGACTCCTGCGGCAGAGGCAGTGTGGAAACGCGCTACAGCAACAGGTAAGCGCTGTCAAGCACTCGGTGGGGCAAAAAATTATTTAATCGTCACGCCAGATGCAGATGTAGAGTCGACGGTCGAAAATATTGTAGGATCTGCATTCGGTTGCGCCGGTGAGCGCTGTATGGCGACCAGTGTTTTAGTTCTTGTTGACGATTGTTCAAAACATGTAGATGAATTAATTAAACGTGCTGCTGATTTACGCATGGGTAATGGCGCTGACTGCAATACGCAGTTGGGGCCATTAATTAATAAAGAGCATCGTGATCGCGTTGCTGCATGGATTGAAGAAGCAGTCAAGGACGGTGCCGAATTAATTTTAGACGGTCGCGAAGCTCATGCAGAAGGCCTTGATCAATCGTGTTTTCTTGGCGCAACGTTAATTGATAAGGTAACGCCAACTATGCGTGTGGCCCAAGAAGAAATATTCGGCCCGCTTTTGTCAATTATGCGCGCTGCTTCCGTGCAAGAAGCTGTTGGTTTTGCCAATAGCAGTCGCTTTGGTAATGGCGCCAGCATTTTCACGCGTTCCGGAGCTGCCGCGCATTTATTTCGCAATACGATACAATGTGGCATGGTTGGGATTAATGCTGGTGTGCCAGCACCAATGGCATTTTTCTCATTTGGTGGTCATAAAAAATCATTATTTGGAGATTTAAAGGTTCAAGGAACTGAAGGCATCGACTTTTATACCAAGCGTAAAGTGGTTACCGAACGTTGGATTGGTGACGCGGACGTCTGGGAATAAATTTACTACAAAGGAATAAACCATGGAAGCTGTATTAAGTAAAACAGAACAATTAACCGCCCAAGAGCAATACGATCAATATATGATCACCGGCATGGTTCCAGGATTTGAGCCAGTCGTCGTTGATCGAGCTGAAGGCACCACGATGTATGATCAAGATGGCACGGCTTATCTGGATTGTTTTAGTGGAATTTCAGTAACAAACGCCGGTCATAATCATCCACGCATTATTCAGGCAGCACGTGAACAAATGGAAAAGCTGGTTCATTGTTGTACCTATGTGTATTACAATCCGGTTGCTGCACAGTTGGCGCAAAAACTTGCAGAAATTGCCCCGGGTCAATTGCAGAAAACTTTTTTTGGTAATTCGGGTGCTGAAGCCGTAGAAGGCGCGATGCGTATTGCCAAGCAGCATACTGGGAAAAATGAATTAGTGGCATTGACCCAAAGCTTCCACGGTCGAACCGTAGGTACGCTATCTATTACTGGTAATATGGGTCGCAAAAAAGGCGGTGGGCCGTATTTAAGTGGTGTTACCTTTGCACCAGCGCCGCACGCGTATCGTTGTCCGTTTGGTACCACCAATGCGGAAGATTGTGCAACGGCTTGTGCTGAGGCATTTGAAGATGCCATTCGTTATAACACCAGTGGTAATGTTGCTGCGTTTATCGCAGAGCCAATTATGGGTGAGGGTGGTATCATTGTTCCGCCAGAAAATTATTTTAAATATGTCAAAGAAATTTGTGATCGTTACGGTATTTTATTTATCGCTGACGAAGTACAGAGTGGTTTCGGCCGTGCTGGTAAAATGTTTGCGATTGAGCATTACGGTGTTGATCCTGATATTATGTGTACCGCCAAAGGTATTGCCGATGGATTCCCATTAAGTGCATTTACCGTACGATCAGATATAGCCGATGCATTTAAACCTGGTGATCATTTATCGACCTTTGGTGGTAATCCAGTTAGTTGTGCGGCGTCACTCGTAAATATTGACGTCATGCACGATGAGGATCTTTGTGGTAATGCAGAGCGTCAAGGTGAATACCTGATGCAGCGTTTTAGCACATTTGCTGAAGCACATTCGATTATTGGTGATGTGCGTGGTAAAGGCTTAATGATCGGTGTCGAATTAGTGAGCGATGAGAACAAAACACCAGCAGTTGCCCAGGCCAAGGAAGTCCGTCGCCTGTGTCGCGAAGCCGGTGTCTTAATCGGAGTCGGCGGAACGCTAGCTAATGTCCTACGCATTCAGCCACCATTGTGCTTAAACGCCGAAGAGGCCGAACGCATTGCTGATGTCATGGAGCGTGCTATCGAGTCAATTTCTTAGTGAAACTTTAGTACACGATTAATCTGCTTAGGTATGCTAGGCGTCTTTAACTTGTTAGAGATGCCACCTATGTCTTGTAATGTAAGATGTTATCAGTAGCATGGGGAATGGAGCTATTGATATGTTAAAAGTGTTTAAAGTAATAATTATCCTGAGTTTTTGTATCTCGGTATATGCAGTAGACTTACCGCTCGAAAAGATTCGCCTTACTGACGGCCGTAGTATGGAAGGGCAATTGGTTGATCTTGGATCCACATTTAAAATTTTGATGTGGTACAAAGGTAAACAAATGGGCTCTATCGAGGTGTCCAAATCCGAGATTAGATCACGAGAAGTGATAAAGAAGGAAGGGGCGATAAAACCGGCTGATCAGAAATCAACCTTAAGTAGTTCAGAAAAGTCGCTTGAAGATATGAAAAAGCGATTGGCATTATTGGAGAGACAAATCAAAAAGCGTTACAATGAAGTATTGGATATTCCGAATAAAGACGCTGAGATAAAAATGAAAATAAAACGCTTATTAGATGCTCATAATTTAGCTGTTGATGAATATAACGCGAAAGTTCGTACATTAAGTGAGAGTAAAGCTAAAAGTGAATTAAAGAAGATTGAACGCAAAAGAAAGTCATACGATAGTGCCAAGCGCTCTTATGAAAGATTTATTGGAAATGAAATACCCGAAATGCGCCGTGCATTAACTAATATGACGAGTGAGTATGAAAAATTACAAGCCAAAATTATGGAAAAACAGGGTGATGTGGCGGTTAAAAATATCAGTGGGAAGAAAGAGGATAATCAGGCTAAAGTTGTTAAGCGAGGTGAGAGTAATCTTGATAATCTAAACCCAACGGAATCGACTGTGCTCATTTTGGTTGACAATGCGGGGAGTGGTTCTGGTTTTGTTGTTAATAAATCCGGATTTGTAGTGACCAATGCCCATGTAGTGCAGAACGAAAAGGGTGTCAAAGCACGAAAAATTAAGGTGATGTACGATGTTGGTACGAGTCGTATGGCTGAAGATTATGCTATTTTGCAAGTAAACGCCGCCGTTGACCTTGCTTTGCTTGCACCAATAAAGCCAAGGGGAAATTATAAGCCAATGCCATTGCGAACTGATCCACAATTAGGCGAGAGGATTCGAGTGTTTGGATTTCCTATGGCTATGCAGACACGCGAAACAACTAAATCTGCTGTAAATAATATTGTGTTGAGTTCTGGAAATCTAGCGAGTTTGAGAAGGAATGAAAAAGCACAGTTAACAGCATTACAAATAGATGTGCGCGTCTCACCAGGGAACAGTGGCGGTCCTGTATTAGATGAAAAAGGTGCGGTTCTGGGTGTAGTGCAATATGCTGTGCGTGATAATTTGGTCACAGATGGACAGAACTTTGCAATACCTGCTGCAAAAATACTTGAGACATTCAAAACCTCATTAAATAGATAAATATAATTTTCTGTGTTGTGAACGGCTACCCAACACTACGTGCAAATTATGTCTTTTATCTGACGAATCGTTTCTGCATCGTAGCTTGATTCGGTCTGTAGATTACCCCAGACCGGCTTTGGCCAACAATCGTCATCGTGTTTGCGGCCTACCACATGGACGTGTAATTGAGATACCACATTGCCGATGCTGCCAGTGTTGATTTTTTTATAATCAGTGTGGCTGCGAATGTAGTCGGCGACTCGACTAGCCAGATCGAGGATCTCGATGCGCTCTTCACGAGCTAGGGCTAAGAGGTCCTCATTGTCGGTGTGCGGGACCAAGATGAACCACGGAACTACGGCATTTTTATGCAGGAGTAATTCGATGTTTTTTATAGTTCCGATGTGGTGGCAGTCGCTGGCGAGCTGTGGATTGAGCTGAAATGCATCATTCATAGGCGCTTATTAGCCCAAATTTTGTCGCAGTTGCAATCAGTAGCAGCACTTAGCAGGGCAAAAGCGGTGTCTCACAGAACCGAAAAGTGCTCAATCCAGTGCCATTTGTACTATATATAGTGGGTCAGAACAAACACCATGCAATATGAACAGCTTAGTAACGCTAAGTTGTGCAGTGATGGTAGTTTATAGTAGAAACTAGTTGCAATTAGTAGCACATAGTTGCATATTTTGTCGCTTCAGACGACTATGGCCCTACATATTCCCACACAACGTATTTCGGCCAAAAACCAGATTACCCTTCCTCGAAGCGCGCGTGGATTGCTCGGGGTTGATAAGGACGGTTCTGTCTGCGGTTTACAACAGCAGATGCGCAGTCTCGAAGCAGATCAGGTCTTCCCTGCAGTTCTCTTGATGACGGAAGAGGAGCTGAATCGCACCGAGAAAAAGATTCTCGACGATGAAAGCCTAGATGCTTTGAAAAAACAGAACTTGGTCATGAAACTTAATGGTAAGGTTCATCGCATGTCGGTGGATGCACAGAATCGCATCGTGCTTCCTGCCCATTTTGTCGAATACCTACATTTGGAGCGAGATGTTTTCACATTTTCAACCAACAAAGGTGTAGCCGTGTGGAACCCAGAGGACTGGATCAAGTACAACGCGACCCAGGACGATGATGAATTGGGGGCCTATTTACTGACTTAGGAGAGCCCGTGTCTGATCGGCGCAACGTTTCGTCTTTACACAAGCCCGTGCTTTTGCACCAGGTGCTCGAAACGTTCGCGCTGCAATCTGGCACCACGGTTTTGGACTGCACGCTGGGTCTTGGTGGTCACAGTTTGGCGCTCTTAGAAAAAGGTGCACAAGTCACTGGTGTTGAGCGCGATAAGCAAGCGCGTCAATTAGCCAGTGAGCGTTTAGAGGCATACAAAACATCTTTTGAAATTTACGCTGGTACCTTTGCCGAAGCAGCTCAAGCATTTATTAATCAAGGAAAGCGTTTCGATTTTATTTTAGCTGATCTTGGTGTGTCGAGTATGCAGCTTGATGATGCGGAACGCGGATTTGGGATTCGCAGTGAAGCACCACTAGACATGCGTATGGGCGATGAAGGTGAAACGGCACTTGATTTAATTAAGCGCCTCAGTGAGGAAGACCTTGCCAATGTTATTTATCAATATGGTGAAGAACGTTTAAGCCGCAAAATTGCACCTGCTTTACAAGCAGCAGTTGCCGATGGTAAGTGCAGTGCCAAAGAATTAGCCGACACCATCCGCGTGGTGGTGAAAGGTCATCAAAAACGCCATCCGGCTTTACGAACCTTTCAAGCTTTACGCATTGCGGTGAATGATGAATTGGGGCAATTAGAAGTTTTATTATCTTCTTTGCCAAATTTATTACAGCCAGGTGGAGTGGGCGTTATTATCAGCTTTCATTCGCTCGAAGATCGTTTGGTTAAACAAAGTTTCCGTGCGAATCTCAGCACCAAAAATA
>JANQLF010000198.1 GCA_028280785.1 Planctomycetota bacterium | reverse complement strand
TACAACGAGCCAGTGATGACACCATCCATGTTATTGCCGAGAGTAAAAAGGGCAGTCCATCCAAGGGTATTTTCCGCGACGATTATGATCCAGTTTTGAATGCGATGAATTATGTGATGGGTGGTGCCCACTGCATGTCCGTATTAACTGATGAGAAATTTTTCTTTGGCCACCTTGATCATTTAAAAGCGGTTCGCGAAGCAGTTCAGCTACCTTTAATTCGTAAAGATTTTATTGTTGATGAGCGGCAAATTGCTGAGGCGCGTTTGGTCGGCGCTGATGCGATTTTATTAATTGTCGCTTGCTTGGAATCGAGCCAGTTGCAAGACCTGCAAGGATTTGCTCAGGAAATAGGATTAGACGTTTTAGTTGAGGTGCATGATGCTGATGAAGCAGCGATCGCCTTACAGGCCGAAGCAAATTTAGTTGGTGTCAATAATCGTAATTTAAAAACCTTTGATGTGAGTTTTGAAACCACTTTTGAATTATTACCGGCTTTACTCGGTGGTGATCGTGTTGTGGTCAGCGAAAGCGGCATTAGCAATCGTGATGAGTGTCGACGTTTAGAAGAGGCCGGTGTTGATGCTATTTTAGTTGGTGAAACCTTGATGCGCGCTGATGAACCAGCATCGGCAATTAAACAATTACGTGGTACCTTGTTTTGAGCGCTGACATCAAATTTTGTGGTATTACCAACCAGGCAGACCTTGAAGCAGCGGTGGCCTTACCGATTCGTTATGTCGGGTTTAATTTCGCCAAAGGGCCACGCAAAATAAGTGCTGAACAAGCAGCGGCTATGACCGGTGTGGTACCCATGCAGATTAGCCGTGTTGGATTATTTGTTGATAATGAACGTGATTACATGCACGAGTGTCTGCGAGCTGCACAATGTGACTATGTACAATTGCACGGTCAAGAAGATGAAGACGAGATTAATTATTGGAAAGAAAGCTACAAAGTTATTAAAGCATTTCGCATTCAGGATGAGGCCAGTGTTGCAGCAGCGCAGGCATCAAACGCCGACCTTGTTTTATTAGATGCCTATGTTCCTGGTGCAGAAGGTGGTACTGGTGCATCGTGGAATTATGAATTGATGAAGCATTGGACTTCACTTAAGCCGTTTATGTTGGCAGGTGGTTTAAATCCGCAGACGGTGTGTGCAGGCATTCAGCAATGCAAACCGACCGCAGTCGATTGTGCTAGTGGTATTGAGTCGGCGCCAGGAAAAAAAGATCCACAAAAAATGCAAGACTTTGTTAATGCAGTGAGCAATTGTCATGGCTAATCCAATGGTCATTGCCATGGATGGACCGGCTGGTGCTGGAAAAAGCACGGTATGCAAAGAAGTCGCACGGCGTTTAAATATTTTATTTTTAGATACCGGTGCCATGTATCGTGCGGCGACGCTTGGTTTAGTTCGCGATGGCATTGATTTAGATAATGCCGAGGCGGTAGCTAATGACGTGCGTGCGCGGCGCATTGATTTTGCTGCTGATGGACAAGTGCGTTTGGATGGCGAAGAACTTGGTGAGCGCATACGTACCCCGGAAATTACTGCTGAAATTTATCGTGTTGCGAATAATAACGACTGTCGTGCTTATCTCGTTGCACTGCAGCAAAATATTGTACGCGGTCATGATGCGGCACTTGAGGGGCGTGATACAACAACGGTGATCTGTCCCTTTGCGCCACTCAAAGTCTATCTCGATGCAAGTGCCGAAGAGCGTGCACGCCGACGTTTAACGCAATGGCAGGGACAGGGTGAAGCACCGCCAATAGAGCAGATAATTGCTGATATTAAACAACGTGATGAGCGTGATACCAACCGTGATGTTGGTGGATTACGTGTGACCGAAGACGCCATGTATATTGATACGGATAGTATCAGTTCCGATGAAGTGATTGATATGATTGTTGCAGAGGCCCTCAAGCGCTGCGATCATTTACGCGATCACCAATGATACATATTAAAATTTGTATGCGTTTGTTAGCCCTGCTTATGGGTGTTGTTGGAATTATTTTTATTACCAGATTTCACTATGCTGTAGAAAGTGAACTATTTGGTTTTACTGATAGGGTTCGTTATTTGTTGCATTTTCTTTATATATCGCCAATTATTTATTTTTATGCAGCGCTAAGGCATCTATCAGTTGATATACGAGAGCCTGAAGCTGTACGCATCAAGCGAGTGGATGTAATGATATTAGCCTATGTTATACTCTCTGCTTTCTTTTTAGGTTTTTTAATGTTTGAAACAAATAGGGCGATAGTGCAATATGGACTCTGATTCTGCAATTGAAGATCGTTATAAATTTAATCTGCCATCTTTGTATAAAGAGATGCGTGCTATTGGTTGTTTCGATCGGCACCATGAAAATTATTTACAATTTACCGATCTCGAATGGTTTAGTGCCGATCAAATTCTGGCTTGGGTTTATGATAAGCATTTAATTGATGGGCTGATACCCTGTGCGCATACCTTAAGTGGTCACTTGTGGGCTTGGTATCCAAACATCGATTATGATCATAGTGAAGCGATGGTTTTTTGTCCGGATGAAGATGAAGTTGGTGTGCTCTATGCCCCAGATTTTCAAAGTACTATTTACCACATGATGCTTGATGAATTAGCAAATACGTTTTTGGTCGAACGAAGCAACGCCAAAGAAGCAGAACAAACATTGCATCATTTTGTTGACGTTATTGCAGCATTTATGCCAGAACAATGGAACGAACGACTACAGGAATTAGTCGAGCGCCCTTTACAGCCGACGCAGGAAAACTTTTACGGCGTCATCAGCGAAGATGAATTGGAGCAGATTCTTGCTGATGATATTAATTATGCGCGACTCGATGAAGAGTTCTGCTGCGTAAAGGAAGAGTAGTGGACTTTTCAAAGGCTTACTTGTTGAAAGATTCAGGTGAGCTTGAGGAAGAATTGCTAGCAGAGGCCATAACCAAAAGAGGTATTCCAATAGAGTGGTATTCGCTCAAACACATTCAACGGCGTGTGCTTGATTTATCAGATGATGTATTTTTTGCTGGAACGGTAAAATCCGTTACTGGTGCTCTTGCTCAATTAGAGAAGGAACTGCCTCAACTACTCTGCTATCCACATTGTCTCCGAGATTATCTCCAAAGAAAAGTATGGATTTCAAGCCTAAGAGAATTGAAGAATTATTTTACTGAAGGCAGTGGTAAAGCCGTATTTGCCAAGCCCTACGATGATACCAAGCGATTTACCGGGACTAAAATTAGTTCATTGATGGATATCAGTGTGCTGGGTGATATTTCTGATAGCACAAAAATTTGGTGTAGTGAATTGGTGAATTTTATGACGGAATACCGTGTCTATATAAGTAATGGAGAGATAATTAATATTTCGCATTATGATGGCGATAAAAATGTTAGTCTGGATAGGAGTGTTGTTGATAATGCTCTGAATAAAATGACAAGTAGTGAAGAATCGGTTGCTGGATTTGCAATGGATTTCGGTGTTAACAACACAGGCGATACCATTCTTATAGAAGTGAATGATGGCTTTGGCTTAGGTGCTTATAAAATCGGCGCTGATGAATATTATGAATTAATTGCTAGCCGATGGATGCAATTGGTCAGTTAATGACATCTCGGCGCAGGCTGGCTCGAGAACTCGCCTTTACTGAACCGTTTCGCTCTTAATTAACTCGCCGTTTTCATAGGCGCGCCATTCGGCACTGACAATCCAGCTTTTGTTTTGGGGGCTCTGCCCCCAGGCCCCCCGCATGCTTTGTCGATCGTTATTTTTTCTTCGAAAAAATTTGAGCAAGTAGCTCAACCACATCTCGGCGCAGGCTGGCTCGAGAACTCGCCTTTACTGAACCGTTTCGCTCTTAATTAGTTCGCCGTTTTCATAGGTGCGCCATTCAGCACTGACTATCCAACGAGTTAATGAACGTGGGATTTGGAAGTTGGCTGGGAAGATAACTTCGACGTCTAATTGTTTCATGCCCCAGGCATCTTTACCGCCACTGATAGCACTATGGCGGGTTAAGTAACGTACGTCGATAACTGGTTGCATACCATTGCGATTATCTAAACGCGCACGTCCACATTTATCATCGACAACGCGGAAGTTTTCTGGAAAAGATGGAAATGACTTGGGCATATAACCGGGAACGCGAATAAAGGTTGCACCACCAGGAAATTGTGTCCAGTCAGATGCTAAGCAGTAAGGGTGTGCTGTAACGCGGCGCTTACGATTACGTGGATGCCAGGCTACGACACCATCAGCCCACTGCGGATGCGACTGTGCATGGTCGTAGGGTGTGTAAGCAGTAACGCGTGCACGAATCGTCACTACAAAAACGCGCGTCGCATCTTTACCGACATTAGGGTAATCTTGCGGCTTCCAAAATAATTCATCAGCAATGGGGAACCAAGTTTTTACTTGGCTACTGGCTGGATTATTTTCTTTCAGCTCTAATTCTTCAGTTGCTGGTTTTGTTTCTACATCCGCAACGGTTTCTTTCACCGTCGGTGTTAATGGTTCGGGTGCGATCAAGACTTCTAATTGGTGATTTAACACATTCAGATCAACGGCACTACTAAACGGACGAATGGTATTCATCGCATAGGTAGCACCGGCGAAAACCATGATCAAGAAAACTGCTGTGAGACTAAGCCCCTTACGATGCCGTTGCCAAAAGCTTGGCTCCGGATCGGCAATAGCGCTGTGGTCCAGACGGCTAACCGGCAGGACTGCACTTTCTCGAATCAAACGTTCGGTGCGTTCACCCACGAATGCTCCTGAATCAAAGGGCGGCATAGCATCTAAGTTAAAGCCATAACGCCAGTAGTCTTAACTAGCCAAGTATACCAGCTAACCCCTTACTCAGGCAAGAAGAGTTTTACCCTTTCTAGTATACTGATATAACGTAACTTATAACTACTAAGGGTCAGTATAAACCCATATCCGACAAAAGCGAGAACCTTGTTATGGCGTCGTTGATCGACAAGCCACAGACGCGGTTTTCAAGGGGGCTTGAAGGGCTCGGGGCGGCTGCGATAACCCAATGAACAGTTTAAAATTGTCCGTTATGTGGAGCCAATTATGTCGACTAGTACCGCTGTCAGCCTACAAGCCTCATTGCTCGAACTTATTCGCAAAACATCGAGTGATTTACCCAAGGATGTCGTCAACGCTGTGCAAGCAGCCAAGTCTACTGAAGAGGATGGCTCGAATGCGGCTTACGCCTTGGATGTGATTTCGTGCAATGTTGATATGGCGCGCGATGCCAGTCAGCCAATTTGCCAAGATACCGGTACGATTATTTTCAATGTGCACACGCCAGTTGGCTACGACCAAATTATTTTTGAAGAAACAGCTATTGAAGCAGTCAAAGAAGCAACGGAAAAAGGTTATCTGCGACAAAATTCTGTCGATAGCGTTACTGGAAAAAATTCAGGAAATAATATTGGCCCTGGCAGTCCTATTTTTCACTTTCATCAGTGGCGCAAAGACTACGTCGATGTGCGATTAATGTTAAAGGGTGGTGGTTGCGAAAATGTTGGCGCGCAATTTAGTTTGCCGCATCCAAAATTGGGTGGCCGTGATATGAAAGGTGTTGAAAACGCCATTCTTGAAGCGGTCTTATTAGCTCAAGGTAAAGGTTGTGGCCCTGGTATTTTGGGTGTGTGTATTGGCGGTGATCGTGCTTCTGGTTATTCGTTTTCTAAAGAACAATTGCTGCGCACTTTAGATGATACAAATAAAGATGAAGAATTAGGCGCACTTGAAGAACGCATTATGGAAAAAGCGAATAAATCTGGCATTGGCCCAATGGGCTTTGGTGGCAATAATACCTTGCTCGGTTGTAAAGTTGGCAAACAAAATCGTGTGCCTGCAAGTTTTTATGTCAGCATTTCCTATATGTGTTGGGCCTTTCGTCGTCAGGGAGTGACCCTTGATGCTGAAGGCGCGATTAATGAGTGGTTATATTAAAGGAATATCACATGGCAGTTGTTGAATTAAGTACACCCGCTACCGAAGAACAAATTCGCGCATTAAAAGTTGGCGATACCGTCGAAATAACTGGTTTGCTGTATACCGGGCGCGACGCTGTGCATCATCGTTTGCACAACGGTGAAAAACCGCCCGTCGATTTAAACGGTATGATTATTTATCACTGCGGCCCCGTGATGGTTGAGGAAAACGGTGGCTATGTGTGTAAGGCTGCCGGACCAACCACGAGTATTCGCGAAGAGCCTTATCAATGGGAAGTGATGCGCGACCATGGTATTCGCGGTGTGATAGGTAAAGGTGGCATGGGCCCAAAAACATTGGCTGCCTGCCAAGAATACGGTTGTTGTTATTTCCACGCCATTGGCGGCGCTGCACAAGTCTGCGCCGATCGCATCGAAAAAGTACTCGGCGTCGATTGGATGGACCTCGGTAGCCCCGAAGCCATCTGGCATCTACAAGTCGTGAAATTTCCAGTAATCGTGACGATGGATAGTCACGGTGGATCTCTACATAAAGAGGTGCAGGAAAGTAGTGCTGACGTATTGAATAGTTTTATGTGATTTTTTTTATTAGAACCACAGATAAACACAGATTAATAAAATATAATTTCTGTGCTGTGCAAATTCCTCTGGGAGCGCGGGCGTCTCGCCCGCAGTTACGCTTAACAGCGACCGAGGACGGTCGCGCTCCCAGGTAATCGTTTTCGTCATTTGTCACGATTTTTGTTAATTCGTGTCCATCTGTGGTTCAAAAACTAGTTTAAATATCTGACACGCAGACTATTGAGCAAATAAGTCGGATTCAAATGCTCACCAGTGACTTTAATGCATAACTCATTCGGCATGTAGCGACTGCCGTGTTGATGAATGTTTTTATTTAGCCATTTCACTAATGAACTGCAGTCACCCTTGGCCATATCCTCATCAAGCTTCGGCAGGTTGCGTTTAGCGTAGTGGAAAAATTGTGCGGCATAGCAATTGCCCATGGTGTAGGTGGGGAAATAACCAAAGGCGCCCATCGACCAGTGGACATCTTGCAAGCAACCTTCGGCATCATTACGAACTGCATAGCCAAATAATTCTTCGAAACGTTTATTCCAGGCAGCAGGGAGATCGGCGACATTGAGTTCACCACTAATTAATGCCAGTTCCATCTCAAAGCGTAAAATGATATGCAAGTTATAAGAAATTTCATCAGATGCCGTGCGAATGCGACATTCATGAACACTATTGCGCATTTTGGTAAACGTATCGACGTCCACATCCTTATATTGTGGAAATTGTTTTTGCATGAATGGTAATAACCAAGTGCAATAGGCTTTACTGCGTCCGACATAATTTTCAAAAAGTCGACTTTGTGATTCATGTATGCCGAGGCTGATAGCATCGCCTGCAGGTTGGTTCAGTAACTTTTCAGGAAGTCCTTGGTTATAAATACCATGACCTGCTTCGTGCATTAATAAGCCAATGTAAATCAGTGCATTATCTTCAACATAACAAATTGCTAGGCGTGTGTCGTCTCCATCAATGCGACTGCAAAAAGGGTGAACGGTTGTGCCAAGGGTGCCGCGTTCGGTATTAAAACCAATGCTTGCTAAAATAGCGTCAGTGATGTTAATTTGACCTTGTTCTGAATAAGGTCCTGGCGGTGGCGCGATTGGTTCAGGATATATATCTTTAATCTCAGCAAGTAAATCACTGGTCGCTGGGGCTAGTGTTGCGAATAAGCGTTGTACATCCGCGGTCTTGCTCCCTATTTCAAACTTATCATGAAGTGCATCATAGATATGATCTTCATAACCAAGCAGTTCTGCACGCTCGCGTTGTAGCTGAATAGTTTTTTCTAAGTCTTTTTGAAAGAGAGAGAAATCGCTTTCTGCACGCGCTTTTTTCCACGAGCTGCTATTTTTACCACGTTGTTCGGCAAATTGTTTCACCCATTCGCTCGTCATGGCATTTTCATTATCAAAAAGACGACGAATGAAGCGCAGATTGCATTGTTCAACGTCACTTAATTTATTGTTTTCTGCTTCAGCAGCATTGAGCGCATCGGCGAACTCATTACTGCAGGTAAATTCGTGAATCTTTTGACTTAAGTAGACCATGTGGCTGGTACGCTGTGGCATAGCAGCACTCGGCATAATGCACTCGCGATCCCAAGACCCGAGACGTTGAAAAAAGGAAAGGTGTTGCCGTTCACTCAGGAGATTCAGCAGATTCTTGTAGGCGCTCATCGTGCTCGCTTGCTTGGTAGCGTTTGGTGATTTGATAACGAATAATGTAACGGCTGCTATAGGCAATCAACGTAACAGCGAGCAGCCAAAAGCCGAGATTGATATGAAATCTGATAAACTGTTCACCTTCGACCACAAAAATCATCAGTGCGATTAAAAAGACATCGAGTGTTGACCAATGTCGCATCAGAGAGAAGGCAGGCGCCAAGCGATTGTCGAATAAACGAGCACCCGTTTTGCTGATTAAGAACCACAGTGATGCAATTTCGAGAAAGGGTAAGAGTAGGAGCGCAATCCAAAAATAAATCGCTAAGAGTGGCGCATCTTGATTCCAAATTGCACCGATAAATGTTAGGAGGGTGAAGTTGCGATCGCGCAATTTCCAATCATCAATTTCTAAAAAAGGCACGCCACATAAACTAATAAATGCGACGCTGGCTACACTCAGGATAATAATGCTCAAGGCATTGTGGCCATGACCATAGTCATCAGGAGTTTTAATGTGTTCACCCTTGTGTTGGTGGGCCAGGGTGCTGAGAAAAATTCCCATCCCGATACTGAGTAAAATAGAAAAGGTAAATAAGTAGAGTCCAAAGTGAGTAAAGACTTTAAAAACGAACTGATTCTCACCAATCCCAAGAAGTATGCTGACAATAAAAACGTCGACCATTGACCATTTACCTAGGCGACTGGCTATATGTAAAGTTTTCAATCGGAAATTATTAATTTCTATTTGATAGAGTATATTGGCCATACTCATTAGTTTAAGAAATGGGAAAATAGCAGAAAATCCTGCAATGATAATGGCAAGGAGGTAGAGCTCTTTATTCCACATCAAAGAAATTGTTTGAATAATGCTGTATGGCGCTGGTCGTTTAAATGGTTTGTCGATAGAAATGAATGGTAAAAACATCGACAGCGCGGTGCCGATAAAGGCAAGGCCTAGCGCAATCCAACAAAATTTCCGTATGCCGGGTTTATCAGCTAACCAGTGCGAATTAACTTGTGTAGAAATGAGATGATCCGACATACGCTTGTTCAAGCATGTGTCGGACCATCACAGGGGCAAGTTGTGAAGGATTAATCGCTGACAGCGGTACTCATATGGTAATCAGCTGGATAAACGGGATGCTCGTATTCATGGATGTGTTCACATTGAATAAGTGCTTGTTCACCTTCGAGCGGCACCGTATGACCGTGATCCCAAACTAGTTCGCCACGGTCGCAGTTTTCAGCGATAACAAAACCGTTGATATACAGGCGACGATCCATGCCAGCAGTAGTATTAAAGCCACCGCCATGCACGGTAAACGGTGTCCAAAATGCAACGTCACCTGGATCCATAATTAAATCAATTTTACGTGGATCATCGTCATATTCGGGTACGAAGCTAACACCTTCATGGTCAAATTGATTATTACTACAATCTTTATGACTGCCTGGTACGACTTGCATCGCACCATTTTCTACACGATGCGGGTCGATAGCGATACCTGTTTGTACATACGACGTTGCTAGATCGCGGAAGGCTTCAAAGGGGCGACGTGAACGCACATCACGATGTAAAGCCCACGATGTTTGTGATCCAGGTTTTTTCCAATGCACTTGATTAATTATTTGTTTGAGGTGATTGCCAATTAATGGTTCGACCAATGCTAATAAACGCTCATCACGTCGGATGCTATCCATGACGTGGTCATGATAGGATGGCCATTGCATACCACGAACCATGGTTTCGTTTTGTTCATCTTTATCGACCCAAATAACGGTGTTGCGATCACGCCAAGTACGGCCGAGTAATTTACCGAATTTCTTCCATTCATCACAAGCAGCGGCCATGGCAGCTACTTCATGCTCATTAAATACATTTTTGATAATCAAGTAGCCTTGATTCCAATAAAAGTTTTGTTCATCCTTTGATAGCGTGCGCATCTTTTGCTCCTTGTAATGATGCTTCGATTTTGCTTACACAAGATCGGAGTTCGCTGATGACGTATTGTTGTTTGTGTTCAGGAAATTCAGAGGCAAAGGCAGAAACACCGAGACCGCCAAATACATGATTATCTTCGTCGCGAATAGGTACGGCGACACTAATAACGTCGTTACCATTTTCTCGATTATTAATCGAACAATCACGTTCGGCTATAATTTTTAAATCTGCTTTTAAAGTTTCAGGTGTAATAAGGGTGTTGTCAGTAACTTTGGTGTACTCTAAGCGCTCAAGAATAAGATCTTGTTCGGCATCATTTTTGTACGCTAAAAATAATTTGCCGGTGGCACTGCAGTGGGCGCGTAAAATATTGCCAAGTGAGGCGATGGGGTCACGCAATACACCGTCATGGGTGGCCATAGCGATGCTGATCGCGTGGTCACCAAATGGCATAGCCAGGGTGCCAGTCATGTGCACCTGATTTGCCAGGGCACTGAGATGTTTGTAGCCATGGATACGTAGCGGAATGTTTAAGAGTAGTGAACGGACCATGCGTAATGAGCCTAAGCCGATGCGGTATTGGCGACTCTCATCCTGGATCACGTAATCGCATTCGACCAGGGTCTGTAAGAGGCGATGGACATGGCTCTTAGGCAGTTCCAACTCACGTGCTAAACCACTGACAGAATAAGACTTAGCATTTGAAGCTAAGTGCTCAAGGATATGCAAACCATTAGACAGTGTGTTGTTCATATGCGCACTGTTCTAAATACTGGAACAAATAAGTCAAGCCATTTGTTCTAGTATTTGGAACAAAGTGATCTTGCTATATGTTAACATACGATAATATATATGTATGGAATCCAAACAAAACAAATTTGACTTGGTACGACTCACAACGATGGCGTTACTGCCAGTTCCAACAGTCGCCATTCTCATGGTAATCGTCATAATGATTAAAGGATTAGAATTAAGTACAACACCGAATCAGGTCAATCCTGTTGAGTTATTTATTTTATTAATAATTGTCGGTTATATCTATGCTGGCGTACAAAGTGTTCTCTATGCAATTATTATGGAATATCTACATAAAAGAAGTGGTATTAATTTGAAATTAATTTATTCACTAATAATTGGATTTATTGGCTCTTTAATAACGTATCTACTATTAGAAGATTTCGCGAATGTATTAATCGTACTATTAGGTCCACTCGTATGTATGGGAATAACGCTGTTATTCCATAATATCAAAGAAGTCTAATATAAAATATTTACCGAGGCGAATGCGGGACTATAACTATTACTAGTGGCAAATGGCTAGAGGCATGAGGCTATAACTATTAAAAATAGCTAAGCAGGGCCTCTACCCTCGCATCCCCATGCCGCCATCAACCGTATGACAAGTACCAGTCACAAATCCTGCCGCATCACTCAATAAATAACATGTCGATTTAGCAATATCTTCTGGCAAACCAACACGACCGAGCGGTGCATTCTTACCAATGCTGTCTCGGCCAATGCGATCTAAATGTTTTTTAGCCATTTCAGTTTCAGTCCATGCTGGTGCGAGTGAATTGACGCGAATTTTATCTGGACCAAGTTCGGCGGCCATACAACGGGCAAAAATAATTTGTCCTGCTTTGCTGACGCAGTAAGCACTGGCGCCACCGCCACCACCACTTTGTCCAGCAGTTGATGTATAAATAACAATCGAACCGCCGTTACCATGCGAGCGCATTTGTTTTGCTGCAGATTTAACCGACCAAACCGTGCCGCGCATATTGATGCTTTGGGTGCGTTCCCAGAATTCCAAACTCATTTCTTCAATGGGGCAGTGCTCAAAAACACCGGCACTAACCACCATGCCATCTAATTGACCGAATTGTTTAACGGCGGCATCAACAGCAGTGTCGACGCTTTCTTCATCAGTGACTTGCGCTTGAAAAGCTGCGGCCGTGCCACCTGCATCGGTAATAGTTTTTACTACTTCATTAGCGGCATCAGGGCTTGCATTATACGTTAAGCTAACTTTTGCACCTAAACTACTGGCCATAATTGCAGATGCTGCACCAATACCGCGGCTACCACCGGCAATAAAAATATGTTTATCGTTTAATTCGATCATCTAATAAAAACACCTTCCTGTCGATCTTCTGGACGAATGAATTCATGAACAAGGTAACTACCTGGGGCTCCGGGTACACGCTCACCTAATAAATAACGTTGCTGCTGTGTCGCACGTTCTTTGACTTCATCAGGTAATTCCATGCGTTGTTCAAACCCTTTATAGGAGCCACAAATATAAGGAGTACCGTAATGAACTTGCAACATATAGCGTTTTTCATCACTGGCATTAGGCAGCGCACCATGCCATAAATCACTGCGAAATAACATGGCATCACCAGCATTGCATTCGAGCGAACGTGCTTCGTTGCCATTCCAATGAGTCTCACCGTTTGGTGCACGACCGCTGCGATGCGAGCCGGGAATTAATAAGGTTGGACCAAGTTCCTGATACATATCATTTAAATAATAATGAAGCGTGCTGACCATAATCGGAATTTTAACGCGTGGATCGCTAGCAATATCCTCAGGTAAACCGAAAGGTTGATAATCAACGTGTAGACCCATGGGGTAACGACCGGGGCCAGTAACCCAAACACTGCCACCGATGACGCGCGTGCCGGGACCATGAATGGCTTGAATAACTTTAATCGCGTCGCCTTTATCGCAGTATTCTAAAAATTCATGATTACGAGCGAAGGGGTTGCCAATGTGCTTATTGATCATGCCAGCTTCCATTGCTTCTTCGCTGGTTTCGCCGTAATGACCACGGACTTTATACTCTTCGTAAGGACCGCCGAGCTCGTCCATTAATCCACGTAATTTAGTCACGCCTTCACTGTCGAGCAATTGTTTAAAAACAACAAAGCCATCAGAGTCCATGCGATTAATGCTGTCATCAACATTTTCATGATAACGGATGTCGTGTGGCTGGGCATTGCAAATACGAATGCGGCTTGGTCCTGATTTGAGGATATGTTGATTGGTCGGGGTGCGAATGGCTTGCTGTTCTTCAGTTACCGGGCTCATAGTAGGCCTTCCTTAATGACGTGTCTTGCCTTGATTATACCGATGTACTTTTTACATGAATAGCCTTAAGTATTGACAATTTTTGACTAAGAGATGTCCAAATTTGACCTAGTGAACTAATTGCCTATACTGGGCTTATGCCGAACATCATTTATCCCGTCGAAAACGACCAGGCACGAGATTTCATTGTTGCCCACATTGCTGATTTTAATTTTAAAAAAGGCTTTCGCTCCGCAGGGGTGATGCGTCGTTTAGAGTGGTTTTATTGTGTTTCAGGTTCAGGTCATCTGAAATTAGATGGTAAGGAATATGACCTGCACGCTGGTGTGATGTTTTGTTCGGGTACCCCAGTACCGCGGGCTTTATGGTGCGACGAAGATAAAAATTTAGATGTAATCATGTGTGGCTGTGTCGGTGATGAAGTTGAAAATATGTTTCACGAAGCGATGGGTGTGAACACGGTGATGTCACCGAGCAATGCTGATGAAATCTATAAAGTCGCTAAGGCCATGCTTGATGTTGCTGCGAGTTATGAACCATTGTCACATTTAATTGTTACGCATTACTTACCAGTCTTATTAACTACGATTCGCCAAGGGCGTATTTTGTCTGACCGTGATGAATTCGATCACTTTAACACCTATTTAAGGTGTAAACGTTTTATGGATGAGAGTTATGCCCGTATCTTTCAAGTCGAAGATGTCGCAATTGAAATGGATATCAGCCACGAATATATGTGCCGCCTGTTTAAACGCCACAATACCTACACACCGCATGCCTATTTAATGCGCTTAAAAATGCACGGTGCTTTGCAGCGCTTGCTGCATACGACAACACCAATCAAAGCAATTGCATCGGACCAAGGTTTTTCATCAGCGTCGGCATTTTCAAAAGCGTTTAAGCGAGTGATGGGAATCAGTCCGGCATTTATCAGAGAGAAAAAATCGGATTGATGCCTGCGCCGATGAGTGGTCTGGGCTACTTGCCCAGAATTTTTAGTAGCGAAGCTGATAAAAATAACGAAGACAAAGCATGCGAGGGGTTTGGGGCATTGCCCCAAAATAAAAAGTCTAGTCACTAGGAGCTACCCAAATGGGAAAGTCAGTACTCGTTCCTTCTTGGACAGCTGCTTCTGATTGTATTTCCTGTAGATTGTTAAGGTAGAGTAACCAAGAAAGTAACAGACTTGAAATAACAAGACACATCCAAGCAATTGGGTTTCGCTTGAAATAGATGAGACTAGCCACTATCGACACAAGCAATGTAGTTTCGGCAAGTAAATATGATAATTGTAATAGCATAAAGTAAGTCATATCTAATGAGAATAAAAATTTAGCGTAATCGAGCGACAGCATTGGTAGAATGCGATTGGCAAAGGTTAGAGATAAGCCAATAAGTGTACATGAAAGCGGTAACCAAACTGCCTTCGTAGAAAGAGTTTCTATGTGGTCTGCTTTATCATTCATGATATGTATTAGCTTAAATCGCTAATACCAGATCGACGCGCTAAATAAATATCCAACCAAACAGCAAGGACCAAAACACTACCACGGGCGATTAATTTATCCTCTGGTTCCATGCCAAGCAGGGTCATGCCTTTAACCAAACTAACCATAATTAGTGAACCGAGTAAAACGCCAAAGACATTACCGCGACCGCCTTTTAAACTCGTGCCACCGATAACACAGGCAGCAATTGCATCTAATTCTAAATACTCACAGGCCTGAGGTGTTGAAGAACCAACAAACGATGCCTGAATAAAACCAGTTAAAGCTGTCAAAACACCGAGAATGACAAAGGTTGTTACAATCGAGCGTTCAACCGGAATACCCGATAGACGTGCGGCTTCTTCATTTGATCCAATGGCATAGAGATGGCGTCCAAGCGTGTGGTGTTCAGTGAGATAATAAACAAAGCAGCCAACTACTGCTAAAATGATAACCGGTAGTGGGATGCCTTGGAATTGGTTAAATGTGATCGTTGCTAATATCAAGGCCTGAATAACAACAAATATTTTTAAGAATGAAACCTCACTTGTGTCGACTTCAAAGCCAAACTTTTGACGGCGTTTGCGTTGTTGGACTTTGTTGTAAATAAAAACCAGACCGACGATGGTAATCAAAGCCCAGCCAACGATTGGATGTAAATTAAATTCTGTGAGATAGGTGTAGAGGTTGTCGGTACCATGACTAACTGGGACATTGGTGCCATCAATAACCTTGTGGTCTAAGCCTCTAAATATGAGGAGTCCACCAAGTGTGATAATAAACGCAGGTAATTTATGCTTAACAATAATTAAACCCATTAATAACCAGATGACGATGCCACAAACCAAACCGATGCCTAATGCAACTGGCGCAGGGAAGCTGTGGTTGAAGACTAATGCACTAGCGATACCGCCTAAAAATGCTGCACCACTACCAACCGATAAATCAATTTGTCCCGGTAACAATACCAACAGCATGCCAAAGGCGATGATGGTGGTCATCGCTAACTCGACGCCCATTTTCGAAATATTACGCGCGCCAAGGTATTCAGGATTAATGGCTGCGAAGAACATCCAAATCAATATCAGAGCAAAGAATAGTGAAAATTCACGTATACTTAATTTATTCATGCGCTGGTACTCACTTCCTGGGTGTGCATGGCTGCATGTAAGAGTTTTTCTTGATCAAACTCGCTACGCTCAAAGCTGCCGCCGATATGACCTTCGGCGAGAACGATGATGCGATCACTCATACCCATCAATTCCGGCATCTCACTGCTAACCAGAATGATGGCTTTGCCTTGGCTTTTCAGGCGATTGATAATTTCATAAATTTCAACTTTCGCACCAATGTCG
The DNA here is from genome assembly GCA_028280785.1 of Planctomycetota bacterium. Classification (GTDB taxonomy): domain Bacteria; phylum Planctomycetota; class UBA11346; order UBA11346; family UBA11346; genus JANQLF01. Next base: position 25,922 of record JANQLF010000198.1, on the reverse strand, counting down.
ATACCACGGGTTGGTTCATCAAGTAAAACTAAGGACGGTTCATTCATTAAGGTTTTGCCAAGAACAACTTTCTGTTGATTACCACCGGACAGTGTTTTGCAGGCTACTTCCAAGCTTGGTGCTTTAACGTTTAATTCATCGAACCAATGTTGATTGTTTTGGTGTTCTTCTTCTGCATTGATAATACCGCCATGACTACAGCGATCTAAACTTGCAATTGATAAATTAAAATTAATCGAATGCGGTAAAAATAATCCGTAGCGTTTACGATCTTCGCTGACTAAGACCATGCCCATTTTGATGGCTTCAGCAGGATTATGGAGATTGACTACTTGGCCTTTATAACGAATGGTACCCTGATGGCGTTTGCCATATGCACCCATGAGGTGGAGGAGCAATTCACTACGGCCAGCCCCCATGAGTCCGCCGATGCCAAGGACTTCACCGGCTTGAACTTCAAGTGAAATATTAAACAGGCGTTGTTCTTGACGTTGCTCATCAAAAACATTGAGGTCTTGAACATCTAAAATGGTATCGCTGGCCTGATGCGATTTATAGGGAAACATATCGTGAATATCGCGACCAACCATATGACGAATCAGCGTTGCTTGATCACAGTCACTGATGGCACTGGTAAAGACACTTTGCCCATCGCGTAAAACCGTTACACGATCAGCAATTTGAAAAACTTCATCGAGCTTATGACTGATATAAATACATGCAGTGCCTTGCTCACGCAGTTGCTTGACGATCTCTAATAAACGGACGACTTCATCGTCAGTTAAAGCAGCGCTCGGTTCATCGAGCAATAATATTTTTGAATCTTTGGCAAGCGCCTTGGCAATTTCTACCAGTTGTTGTTGGCCTATGCCTAAGTGCGAAACAGGCGCGGAAACATCAATGTCGATATTGTATTTTTGCAATAAGGCTTGCGCATCGCTGTAGAGGGTTTCCCAGTCAATTAAACCACCGCGTGTCGGCTCATGGCCAAGATAAATGTTTTCTGCAACGCTTAGGCGTGGAATCAGAGCCAGTTCTTGATAGATGACTGCAATACCTGATTCTTCGGCATCAGTTAAATCATAAAACGAAACACTTTGATCATTGAGTAGTAAATTACCGGAGAATTCCACATCGGTATAAATACCAGAAATGACTTTTATCAACGTTGATTTACCGGCGCCATTTTCTCCACATAATGCCAATACCTCTCCAGCATTGATGCTCAAATCAACTTTATCCAGGGCAAGCACGCCTGGAAATGATTTACTGATTTGATTACAGGTGAGGAGGCTCATTCGCCGTAGATATCCGCTTTGCTATGAAATTTATCCGCGACGACGGTATCCATCATGTTATTTTTATCGACGGCGGTAATTTCAAGAAAGAGTGATGGTACTTCTTTTTTACCATTGTCTGTTTTATCACTGGCAATAACTACTTCGCGATTAGCAATGGCAAAGGCAATTTCTGCCGAGCGTTCGGCGAGTAATTTAATCGGTTTATAAATAGTCATTGATTGCGTACCGTTGACGATGCGCTGACAGGCTGAGCGTTCAGCATCTTGACCGGTGACAACAATGCTTCCGGAAATGCCTTCTTCCTTTAATGCTTGAATAGCACCACCGGCAGTTCCGTCATTCGAAGCTAATACAGCTTGGAATTTAGTGCCATGATTGGTGATAGCAGCATCACATATTTTTTTCGCATTTTCCGGATTCCAATCAGCTGCCCAGTCTTCGTGAATGACTTCGACGATGCCTTTTTCGATGTAGCTATTTAAAATATTGTCTTGACCTTGTTTGAATAATAAGGCGTTGTTATCAGTCTTGGCTCCATAGATACGCACGATTTTATTTTTCTTAGCCTTTGGTAAATTTTCGACCAAATATTTTGCTTGTAGTTCTCCGACGCGTACATTGTCGAAGGTGATATATAAGTCTAAATCGCAATTAGTTATTAAGCGATCATAAGCTATGCACGGAATGCCAGCTTGATGTGCCATTTCAACACCTTTGGCCATTGCCGCACCATCGTGGGGAACAATAACAATCACATCTACAGCGTTGGTGATTAACGCATCAATGTCTTTTATTTGTTGGGTGTCATCGCTGCTCGCTGCAAGTACCATGACTTCAGCACCGAGCGCTTCGGCTCGGGCCACAAACATATCGCGGTCACGCTTCCAGCGTTCTTCCTCTAAGGTGTCCATCGACAAGCCTATTTTTATTTTTTTATCAGATGATTCTTCAGTGCCCGATGATGAGGCGCCATCACCTTTGAGGGCCAGTCCAATCAAGACACTGAGTATCAGAGAAACAACAACGAGCGCTATGCGTGCTGACATAGGAGTTCCTTGGGTGCAGCCAGCCATGTTGCCAAAACGATGCTGCTGGCAAGTAATATGTGGGCATCCCTGTACAGGCGTTATAGGTGCAGGGGAATATTTCTTGTTGTCAGCCGAATTGTCTAAGAATTGACGAATCGATGAATTACCTCGGCCACCTTTCTTTATCGACACAATGCATACATGAGACCGTCGGTAATATGGTTTGTGATAATCGTAAAAATGTTGAGTGGCCTTATGCCCATCCAGGTGTAGCGCAGGGATTTAAGCACCACCAAGCTATTGACCGCGAAACCGATGCACATGCATCCTTTGCTGCATTACGTCACATGCTCTTTCCGAGTTATCGCCATTATGCGGGGGTGATTGTAGATTTACTTATCGATCATCACTTATCACGGCAGTGGTCTGCGTTTCATCAAGATACTTTGCGTGACCGTATCAATACATTTGCCAAACAACTGAGTGATGCCAAGCAGGATATGCCCGAAGATATTTATGCATTTTTATCGCGTATGATTGATCACGGTGTTTTGGATAGTTATCACAGCGAAGCGGGTGTGCGGCAAGCCATACAACGCATAAGCAGACGCTGTAAGCGTGAAATCACCGGTGTTGATCCATTTGAATTAGATGCACATGAGGTGGAGCAGCATTGTTTGGCTATTTACGCTCACGTTGAAACTGAATCGCATAAAGCATCGGTGAGCAATTAATGTATAATAGATGCAGTGATGATTGAATGAATTTGCATAGTGCGGGTATGCATTATGCAGGATCGGGTGTGCTTGTTATAGGCTTTCTCATGGCCTGTTGGCTTTATGAGAGTGGCTATGGTTGGATGGAATCTATAGAAATGGGAATATTTTCTGGGCTAATTTTATTCATCACATTTTTTGCGTCATTGATAGGTTTTTTCTTCTATAAATGGTATCGCGATTTTAAAATCGGCGACCGTAATCGCTAATGACTTTTCGACGGTGAGGCCACCGTCGATCCCAGGAAAGGTCATTCCTTTAATCGTGATATTAATTTGCTAAGCATCGCGCTTACGTGATCGATTTTATCGAATAGTGGGGTGTCGGTACTCGGTGGCCGAGCTGGAGCTCGGCATTCCCAGGGAACTATTTGTTCAACGGCAACCACTCCAACACCCGCTGAATATTCGCATCCCAGTATCCCCATTCATGCTCACCGGGTCCTTCTTCGTAGGTGTAGTCGAAATCGAGTTTTTCCATTTCACCTTTAAAGCGTAGATTCTTTTCATACAAAAAATCTTCAGTGCCGCAGCATTGAAAAATTTTCGGCTTAGGTTTATCGGATGCTGATAATTCTTTGGCCATATGAGCGAGATCATTAATGCTGCCTTTGTGTTCTTCTTCACTACCAAAGGCGAGTTGCATGCTGTTGATGCGTTTCACATCAAGATCCCAATCATACATGACTGAACCAGATAAAGCAGCGCCTGCAGCGAATTGTTCTGGGCAATTCAAGGTGAGTTTCATCGCGCCAAATCCACCCATCGATAACCCAGCTACAAAGTTGTCTTCACGTTTATCAGATAAATTAAAAAACGAACGAGCGAGGGTGGGGACTTCTTGACTGATATAATCCCAGTAGCGGTCACCCGTTGTTAAATTACAGTAACGACTTTTATGAACAGCCGGCATAACCACGGCGAGACCCATGTTGGCAACATAGCGTTCAATAGAAGTGCGACGCAACCAAATGCTGTGATCATCAGACATGCCATGTAACAAAAATAAAACCGGATGCTTACCATCGGCTGCTTTTCCAGTCATACCGATCTGTTTTTCAGTGTTTTGCGGAAGAATAACATTCATGGACATGGATAGTCCAAGCACATCAGAGAAAAAATCACATTGGATGAGCGCCATACAAAACCCTTTATTCAATTAACCTAATTAGGCGTTAACAACATAACCACCTGCAGCTTTTTTCGCTAAACGTCGTAATTCTAATGACATTAAAGTGGTGGTGATCGCCGAGACTGGCAAATCAGATATACGCACTATTTCATCGACGCTACGCGGTTGATTACTTAATAAAGTGTAAACATCGCGTTCACGTTTATTCAATTGCTTAATACGTGGATGATCTTGTACCTGTTGTTCAGTATCGCCTTGATGAACAAGGCGTAATGGAGCGATTTCATCAATAATGTCATCGACACAGGTAACGCAGGACGCACCGTCACATATTAATTGGTTACTGCCTTGACTTTCAGCACGGTCAATTGGTCCAGGTAAAACTAAAACGTCTTTACCCATTTCACTGGCTAAACGTGCGGTAATTAAACTACCTGAGCGTTTGCCGGCTTCGATCACCAAGGTTGCAAGGCTTAGACTGGCGACGATACGATTGCGTCGTGGAAAATTACCAGCGTGCGGTTTGGTGTGAAAGGGGAATTCGCTTATAACTGCACCATGATCGTTACAGATCTCATCAATTAACCCACTATTTTCTTCAGGATAAATGTTGCCAAAACCACTGCCGAGTACGGCGATGGTTCGTCCCTTTGCATTCACTGCTGCTTGATGGGCGACGGTGTCGACACCACGAGCGAGCCCAGATATAATAGTAGCGCCGGTTCGTGCTAACGATGAAGAAAAAATTTGAGCTTGGCGATGTCCGTAAACGGTTGGGCGACGTGGGCCAACAATCGATACAGCTAATTGATCGCGGCGTTCAAAGTTACCTTTAACCCAAAGTGCCAATGGTGGATCACTTAAATCTAATAAGGCTTTCGGGTAATCGGATTCAATACGCGTGATAATACGCACTTCAGCTTTATTGCATAAAGCGCGTTCATTAGCGACTTCTTCTTCGCCCTGTGGATCACAGATGCGACGTGCACGTTCATTGCCAATGCCACGAATACGAGTGAGCTGCGACATTGATAACGAAAAAATTTCACTGGGGTCATCAACGTGCTCTAATAATGTTTCGGCACTGAGCGGACCGAGGCCGGGAACCAGGGCTAGACGCAAATATGCATCAATAGCGTTCATGCTTGTACCAGTGCTGTGCTAAAGGCTTGTTCAATCAAATCGCTACTTGGTGCTTCTTGCACGTGAATGCTGCCACAGCGTTCGACTAAAATAAACCGTGTTTGCCCTTTGCTGACTTTTTTATCGAGTGAGCAAAAAGCCGTTAATTCTTTGGCCACTGTTTCAATGTTTTCACATGGATGCTCAAGCGGTAGTTGAAATTTGCTTAATAATTCATCTTGGCGTTGTGGAAGTGAGCTGTCTGTTAATAAATCTATAAATTGACTGAGTTGAGCAGCCATGCGCATGCCAATACCGACTGCTTCACCATGTAGATATGTTTTATAATTGGTGAGGCGTTCCAGGGCATGGCCAAAAGTGTGTCCATAATTTAAATGTGCACGAATACCATGCTCTTGCTCATCATTGATCACATAATGTGCTTTGATGCGGCAGCTTTCTGCAACAGCGTGAATCAGGGCATCAGCGTCAGCTTCGGCGAGTGCAGCGGCATTGTTTTCTTGCCACGCAAGAAAGGCCTCATCATAAATGACGCCATATTTTAATACCTCGGCAAGGCCAGCGCGATATTCGCGCTTGTCCATACTTTGTACTAAACAGGGATCAATAATAACCGCAGTTGGTTGTTTAAAGGCACCGATTAAATTTTTACCGGCTGCTGAATTAACGCCAGTTTTACCACCAACGCTAGAATCAACCATGGCTAATAAACTGGTAGGTATTTGAATAAAATTAATGCCGCGCATCCAGCACGAAGCAACAAAGCCACACAGGTCACCAGTAACGCCACCACCAAGTGCAATTAAACTTGAGCTGCGGTCTATTTTATGTTCAGCGCAAGCCTGCCATAATTTTTCAGCATTACTTAATGATTTGGCCGGTTCACCAGCAGGAAAGGTGCTCAACGCTACGTCAAGTCCATTGCTACGTAATTGTTCAAGTAATGGGTCGGCATAATGACTCGCTACTTGTTCATCGGCAATAATTAAGCCTTTGGCACCATTTAATTGTTTACCAATGATGTCTGCACAATGCTTAAATAAATCAGCACCAATATGGATGTCGTAGCTACGTGAACCGAGATCAACAGGTACGATCTGTTTGTCCATCTTATTTTCCCATGCTGCGATCGAGTTCGATGCGTGCTTGTTGAAGCGCACGGAGCAATGTGCGACCGCGTTCAGATCGTGCCTGAAGACCTGCATGCTGCAAGGTTAATTGATCAACGGTAAGACGTAGTTGATTTTCATTTTCGACACTTTTCGCAAATATCTGGCGCTGCACATCATCGATGTCTTCGGCTAATGCTAATAATCCGTTATCTTGGCTACTGATCGCTTTGCTCACCAAACCTTGGCGAATTAATAACCATTGATCACGCCGTTTTTGAACATGCATGGGGAAGCTGTCATGTTTGGTGCTGATATCACCTTTGGCTAACCACGCGGCGATATTTAATTGGGATATGCTGCTCCGTTCGCGTACTAATTCACCGGGGCTGCGCGTCAGGCCATGACAAACATCTTCGATTAACCAAGCACATGTTTTTGTTTCAGCATTAGTCAATGCCTGACGTCGCGTGTCGCTACACCCGATAAGACCGAACAACAGTGCGCCTATAATAATAAAATATTTAGTCATTGTTGTAGTGCTTGTAGACGTTGAACGATGTTTGAGTGATCTGACACCGATGAAAAAATAATCCCGTTACATTCAGCTGTAGGCGAATTAATAGGTAATGGTTTAGCTTGAAAATCAGTTGCATGCCCACCAGCTGCGATCAATACCGCTGCTGGTGCGGCATAGTCCCATTCATGGATGGCTGAAGGATTCACATAGACGCTTCCTTTGCCGCGAAGCATGTGGTCTACTTTCACACCAACTGAGCTAACGGAACTCGCGGTAAAGTCAGACAAAATGGCTTTGGCTTGTTTCATGGCTTCGGCATTTCGTTTACTGCGACTTGCTAATAAAATATTTTCTGGGTTTTTAGGAATATGGCAGGTTTTGCGTTGTCCATGTTCTTCGATCCATGCACCGTGATTGGGAATGCCAATATAAGCGCGCCCAGCGTGTGGTATAAATAAGATACCCAATACTAATGAATTGCCTTCAGCGAGTGCGACTTGCACAGCCCAATCATCGCGGCCTTCAACAAAGGCACTGGTACCGTCAATCGGATCGATAATCCAGGTCCGTTGACTATCTAGGCGTTTTTTGTTATCGGTAATTTCTTCGCTGAGAATCGCGTCGTCACTGAAATGTTTTTCTAAATAATCGACAATTATTTGATTAGCAAGACGGTCAGCTTCAGTTACCGGTGAACCATCTGATTTAAATTCTGCTTCGGTTGTTTGTTGCAGGGCTTGTGCTTGATTACCAGCTTCAGTTATTGCTGGCATGATCTGTAGCACCTGATCGAGCAAATCCATAGATCTATGCTCAAGGACCAATCAAGCTGTCAATCTAAGAATGAATTACGATTCGATGCGAGCGACGCGCAGTATTTCTTCCGGTGTCGTAACACCTTGGAGTACTTTACGGACACCGTCCATAGCAATGGTGTGCATGCCACCAGCCATTGCTGCCTTGCGCAATTCGTCAGTAGAGGCCGACTCAAAGGTCAATTCTCGTAACTCTTTGGTCATAACCATGAGTTCGAATATGCCGCGGCGACCTTTGTAACCGGTATCACTGCATTTGGCGCAGCCAGCACCGTGTTTAAACACGCGCCCTTCCATTTTATCTTCGGTAATATTAAGGGCTATTAATTCTTTTGCTTCAGGTTGGAATGCTTCTTCACAGGAGCTGCAATTAATGCGAATTAATCGCTGGGCTAAGACACCTTGAATAGATGTAGCAACCAAAAACGGAGGAACACCCATGTCAATCAGACGGGTAATAGCACTTGGTGCATCGTTGGTGTGCAGGGTGCTAAACACCAAGTGACCAGTAAGCGATGCGTTAATAGCAATGTTAGCTGTTTCGGTGTCACGAATTTCACCAACAAGAATAACATTTGGTGCTTGGCGCAACATCGAACGCAAAATTTTAGGGAAGTTTAAACCAATTTTAGCAGATACCTGACATTGGTTAATTCCATTTAAGTGATATTCAACAGGATCTTCGGCAGTAATGATTTTACGGTCAGTGGTATTTAATGTATGCAGGGTAGCATACAGTGTTGTGGTTTTTCCAGATCCAGTTGGACCTACAACCAACAAAATACCATTTGGACGCTTAATTAATCCTTCGTAGACTTTGTAATCCGTGGGATCAAATCCCATGTCATTTAATGATAATTTTAAACTTTCACTATCTAATAAACGCATGACCACACTTTCCCCGTAAACAGCTGGGAGTGTTGAAACACGAAGGTCGATAGCTTTTTCACCGATTTTTGCTTTGATACGTCCATCTTGTGGGCGACGCTTTTCTTCAACCATTAATCCAGCCATAATTTTCAAGCGCTGAATAACAGGGCCTTGCAATCGTTTTGGTGCTGGATCCATATTTACACAAACACCGTCAATACGATAACGAATTTGTAATCGATCAGCCATTGGCTCAACATGAATATCAGAAGCATCGGCACTAATAGCGTTTTGAATTATTTGAGTAACGAAACGAATAACCGGTGCATCATCTGTTTCATCATCACCTTCTTCATCAAGCATGCGGTAAGCGATGTCTTCGGTCATTTCACCGAGCATGCTGTCTAAGCTTGATTCAGAGACGCCCCATACTTCTTCGAGTGCTTTTTCTATCTGTGCTTCAGAAGCAACGGCAGGTTCAATTTGTAGGCCGGTACTAAAACGTAAATTATCAATGGCACCTAAATCAAGTGGGTTCACCATTGCAACGGTTAAAATATTATCGCGTCGAGCGACAGGAATTAATTTGTTATCTTGAGCGATGTCACGAGCAACCATTTCGCCGACTGCAGGTGGAATATCCATCGCTTCCAAATCAACATAGCGTACGTCGTGTTGTTCGGCCATTGCGCGAGCGACGTCTTCTGCTGAACAGGCCTCCGCTTCGATGAGGATCTCACCGATGGGGCGGGTGTCGCTGTCCATTTGCTTGGCCAGGGCATCGTTGATCTCAAGCTCTGAGCACACACCCATTTCTACTAATATCTCACCAATATAACGACGCATGAGTCACTTCTCCGAACGCTACTATCACCATGGATTCGCTACTGTGGACCATTGAAGCCCGATTGTGGCCAATCGTGTATCAGATTCGTTGTAAAGCATTTGTCTGTAATTGCCGCTGCTGAGAGCTGTTAGTGTACTAGTTAGCAGTCTATTTGCTCCAGTCTTGCCAAATCCGCAGTTCTTCACACCGTGTCTCCCATGGTACTGGTCCTCGGTATAGAAAGCAGCTGCGACGAAACAGCGGTGGCGCTGGTTGCCAATGGCCAGCACTGCATCGCCGAACGCATCGCCAGTCAGGCTGACGACTTTGCTGCCTGGGGTGGGGTGGTGCCAGAACTTGCTGCGCGAGGTCATGTGGCGGCCTTGCCTTCCTTAATAGAAGACGTCTTGGCAGAAGCGGCGTTACCGAGAGAAGCCATTGATGCGATAGCTGTATCAGCATATCCCGGTTTAATTGGTAGTCTGCTGTGTGGGGTGACAGCAGCCAAAGCCTTGGCAGGTGCCCTTGGCAAACCGTTACTAGCCGTCAATCATATTCAGGCGCATTTAGCAGCCATTCATTTATCGCAACAAAGCATTACCTATCCATTAATCGGCTTGGTCGCCTCCGGTGGGCACAGTCATTATTATCTGTGCCAGGCTCCTGGTCAGATGGAATTATTGGGTGGCACTATCGATGATGCAGCCGGTGAGGCTTTTGATAAGGCAGCGGCGTGTTTGGAATTACCATATCCAGGAGGTCCCAATGTTGATAAGCGCGCAGCAAACGGTGATGCATCTGCAATAAAATTACCACGGCCATTTATCAAAGAGAAAGATATAAAATTAAGCTTTGCCGGTTTAAAGACCGCATTTCTGTACGCAGTCCGTGGCCCACAAGGAAAACAGGAATTAAATTTAGATGAGCACGGTATCAATGATGCCTGTGCCAGTTTTCAAACAGCAGTTGTTGATTGTTTAGTTGCAAAATTATTAAAAGCAGCACAAGAAAACGATGTAAAAAATATTGCAGTTGGTGGCGGGGTTGCATGTAATAGTGGTTTGCGTCAACGTCTGCAGGTCGAAGCAGAAAATAATAATTTAAATCTCTATTTACCAGAGCCAATTCATTGTGGTGATAATGGTGCGATGATTGCTACGCTCGGTTACTATCAGCTGCAACGCGGTGAAACCGCCTCGCTCTCCTTTGAACCACTGCCAAGTGGTAGGATTGCTGACAATAGCATTCGCAAGCGTTAAATTATATATTGGTAATTTTAAAATAAAATTTCAATCGTAGAGAAGGGTCGGGATGGTCGAGCGCCTGCTCGACCAAGGAAACGATTCAGGTCGAGCAGGCGATCGACCATTCCGACGTATTCGTGCTACAGAAATATGCATTAAAAAAGCGATCGGTTTGTGCCCGATCGCTTTTAATTTTAATAACTAAAAACCAGTAACTATTTTTTCTCTTTTAAATCTTTACGCTTGGTAGTGAATGTGGTGTGTAAGTATTTAACCAAGGTCGCTTCATCCATGGCTAAGACGTCATATTCACGAGCCTTGTCTTGCGCTGATTCACTGCGCCAGCTAGCAACGAGGAAATCGACACCTGGACGTAAATCGGGGCTAACTTCGCCACCGGCTTTTTTGATGAAATAAGTGAGGTCATCTTTGTTGTACATTTTAAATTCACCAGCAAGCACGAATACTTTAGGTTTGCCAGCGTGGAAGATTGGGTTGCCAATGTGGTCACCAACAGCAATTGGATTCTTCTTAGTGTTGTCTTCGATAACAATGCGACAGGTACTGATGGTGCGATCAACTTTAATGACCTCAGCCATGCCTTTACGTAAGTAGGTGCCTTTTTCGTGATTGAAGACTTCAAAACGCATGCCTGGTTTGACGCCTTCTTTAGCACCAATGTTGACGATGATAAAGTTGTAATCGACACCGGTTTGAAGAATTTGACCGTCGCTCTCTAATTGCTTCAGCCAACGTAATTCTAATTCAAGTAAGCGACGAATTTGTGTTTCGAGTTTTCCTCGGCGGGTTTGTTTAATGGCGGTTTGGGTGCGTTCATCAGCTTCGAGTGCACTACGACGTTCTTTGAGTTTATCGAGCTCTTCATTTAAACGGTCGATCGTTGCATTAATGCTGTCTTCTTGTTCGCCACCTTCGGTTATGATGTCATTGGTAGCGTCTTGGAATGCTTTAGCGGCTTTTTTCAACTCAGGTGTGTCTTGGCGTTGCGTTGAGCCGTAATGTTGCTCCCACATTTTGAGAATGTCGTGTTGGTGTTGAATTAATTTATTGGCTTGGCCATGGTGCGTATGGACGTCGCCTTCACCATTTAAGCCAAGGAAAGCACCTGGAACGACTTGGTCTTCTGCGTCTTTATATTCTTCACGATAAAACTCGCCGAGCGAGGCAATTTGTAAATCGTAGTAATGGGTTGCGCGTTTGAGGTTACTAATGCGCTCTTCGTGTTCACGGATAGAACGTTTTTCATCATCAATCTTGTCTTGAAGGCGTGAGATAGAATTATCAATTTTAACTTCAGAGCCTGGTTCATTCAATCCAAGGCGAACCAGCTTGATGTGTTTGTGCGACATAAATGCACCAACACCAAAAATAACGGTGAAGATGATGAGAAAAATCATCACCATCAATCCGGCGTTGCCACTTCTATTAAATTGTTTTGCCATATTCATTGGAGCTACCTTTGTCCTGTCCATTATCGACTAATTTGCTTTGGACGAATAAAGTCAATTAATTGGTCTTCACTGAGAATGGTAATGCCATACTTACTAGCTTCTTCTAAGGCCTTTTGGCTTTGTGCACCAGCAATTAAGTAATGCGTTTTGGTGCTGAGTTCGCTTTGTACCACGCCGCCAGCTTCGGTGATGAAACGAGCGAGTTCTTCATGGGTAAAGCTGCTGAAGACACCATTGATAACAAATACTTTTGTTTCTGCAGGATTAAACACCGGGTTGTGTAAGCTATCCCCAGGAATGATTGGTTCAGTCGTAGAAATTTCTTCAATAACGTGACCTTCAGATTGATCGTCACCGATGCGAGTAACTTCAACGGTTCCTTTCACGATGTTGCGACCACCGCTGCGAGCGAAGACCTTAAACACGGTGCCGAGACGTAAGCCATCTTGACGGCCTAAATCCATAATAACGAAACCTTCGGTGGCTCGTGCAGCAAGTACTTTACCGTCTGCTAACAATTTCGCGCGGCTGATTTCTTGTTGATCAAGTAGCTCTTGTACACGTTCTTGCAGTTTTGCATTTGCACGATCCAAGACTAAATGCTTGGCGCGTGTGTCTTTTTGAAATTCTTCAACAGCTTGTGATTCTTCTTTGATCAATTGGCGTAAGGCAATTAAACGTTTTTCTAAATCGGCGGTAATGTTAAGCACTTCTTTTTCTTGAGCATTGTGAACTTCACGAGCATCTTTGGCTTCATCGTAAGCGGTTTTAAAATCACGACGAATTTTATCGGTGTGGCCTTGAATTTCGGTCAGGCGAACAGATTCAGCTTCGAGTAAGTTTTTGTTGATGGTGCGATTATCGTCGTTGACGTTTTGTAAATTTTCTAAGCGATTTTGTTTGGTGATTAAAATATTTTCGAGTGGTTTAATCTTGGCCTTAGTGGCGTCCTTCATGTTGGTTAACGCAGGAAGGGTGATCTTATGCATGTAGATACGCTGTTCACTGAGCGCAGCGTCCTGTGTATAAAAGTGTACCCAAAATCCAAACGCGACGGTTGCGGTAATTGCGAAAAATACCAGGGCACCATTCAGCCAACTTGGCTGGTTACCATTTGCCATAACAGCTACTCCAATAAGCCGATAGAAGGCGCGAAGCCTACTGAGCAGCCCAAGGCCGTACAACGTTCTGCGCTGGGTGCTGCTGGCTGTGTATCAGGCTCCTTCTGTTATATGCCAATGAGCAATCCCGGTCTGCATCTATCGATGAGTTTGTATTGTAAGTAAAGTAACTTAGGTGATTTATGTGTAAATCTTGATGATAAAACCAATTGAGCTGCTCATCGAGCGTAAGGTATTTAGGTAGTCAAAGGACGCCGCTCATTAATCGATCAAACGGTTGATCAAATTTTGAGCAATCAATCAATATAAATGCAAATAAATAAACAATCGATCAATTTTTGATCAGTGGTCTATAAATACTGTGTCTTATTAATTGTCATAAGTCATGTTATGGAATAAATTTGAAGAACGTAGCCTTATATATTCACTTTTGGCTCGCTATGTGCCAATAGAGGGGCTCTTGGTGCCACGTGGTGCCTTTGATTTCACTCACCACACACCCCTCAAAAGGTAAGAGTTATGAAAAAGCGAATAACTAGTCTGCTAGCGCTCGTTACAGCAACGCTGGCTATGCCCGTCGCGATGATGGCTGAGGAGGCTGCTGCTGCGCCTGACCTCGCCGATTCGATTGCGGATTCTGTCTTCCGCACCGACAATTTATGGATCTTAATTGCAGCAGCCCTGGTCTTCTTAATGCACCTTGGCTTCTCAGCGTTGGAAACTGGTCTGTGTCAGGCCAAGAATACCACCAACATTTTATTCAAAAATGCCATGATCATTTGTATCGGCATTATCACCTACTTTATCTGTGGTTTTAACCTGATGTACCCAGGTGATGCCTATGCAGGTGGTTTTTTGAGTCTTGGTGCTTTCGGTCCAGCTGGATTTGCTGAAGCCGATGCAGCTGCCAATACAACAAAAGATTATGCTGACTACACCTATTGGTCGGATTTTATTTTCCAAGCAATGTTTGCTGCTACTGCGGCAACTATTATTTCTGGTTGTGTCGCTGAACGTATTAAATTATTACCATTTTTAGTCTTTGCTGCAATTTATGTTGCTATTCTGTATCCAGTACTTGGTTACTGGCACTGGGGTGGCGGTTGGTTAGCAGAAAAAGGTTTCTACGACTTTGCTGGTTCAACATTAGTACACAGTGTTGGTGGTTGGGGTGGACTCGCTGCAATCATCGTCCTTGGTGCACGTAAAGGAAAATATGGCTCAGACGGCAGTGTTCGTCCAATCGTTGGTCACAGTATGCCACTCGCTGCAATCGGTGTGTTCTTACTGTGGTTGGGTTGGTACGGCTTTAACGGTGGATCTGTATTAAGTGCAGACCCTGCCGGCGTGAGCTTGGTATTTGTCACCACTTCTTTGGCCGCTGCATTTGGTGGTTTGGTAGCAGGCATTACGTCATGGATCATGACTAAGAAGCCTGACTTAACCATGGCATTAAATGGTATGTTGGCTGGTTTAGTTGGTATCACAGCGAGTGCTGATAGCCAAACCGTATGGATGGCTTGTGTAATCGGTATCGTTTGTGGTGTCGTTGTTTACTTCTCAGTAATTACATTCGACAAATTAAAACTTGATGACCCCGTTGGTGCATTGTCAGTCCACTTGGTTTGCGGCATTGTTGGTACGTTATTCGCCGGAGATAAATTCGGTGTTCAATGTATCGGTGTCCTTGCCTACGGTGCTGTTTCTTTTGCATTCGCATTAGGACTCGCATTTGTTGTTAAAGCCATCTTCGGCTTCCGCGTTAGCGAAGAAGAAGAGCTCGAAGGTCTCGACCTCGGCGAGCATGGTCAGACTGCTTACCACGCTTTAGAAGCCCGCTAGGGCCTGGCGGAACGGGGGTAGGGACTGTGTGGTGGTTCTTACTCCCGGGATGCCTTTGAGCATCGAGCAGCAACCTCACCACAATCCAAATCAGCGTTTGATTTGGAGACTTGCACCCAACCGAGCGCACGTACCGTGCCTCGACTTTCAACAGAGGATCGCATACCATGAAGATGATCGAAGCGATTATTCAACCGTCCAAGTTAGAAGCGGTTAAAGAAGCACTAAACGAAGTTGAAGTTGTGCGTCTGACCATCAGCGATGTCCAAGGTTTTGGCCGCCAAAAAGGCCACACCGAAGTATACCGCGGTCATGAGTACACCGTCAACCTTTTACACAAAGTGAAACTGCAAATTGCGGTTAACGACGACTTTGTCGAGCCAACCGTTCAGGCTATAATTAAGTCTGGTCGTAGTGGCGAAGAAGGCAAAGTTGGTGATGGTAAAATATTTATTTTACCACTCGAAGACTGCATTCGTATTCGCACTGGCGAGCGCGGCAGCGAAGCTATTTAATGTAAACGGGTACTCAGATGTTCTGAGTGCCCGTTACTTTTTATTTCACCACACATGAACATTCGTTCATTTTAATTAATTACTTTTGGAGTTCACATGTCTTCAGTAGACGACGTCCTAGCACTGGCAAAAGACAATGATGTCAAATGGGTCGACATTCAATTCGGCGATATGTTTGGCACTGTTCAACACTTTACTGTTCCAGTCGACCGCCTCGACAATGATTTATTCGAAGAAGGTTTAGCCTTCGACGGTTCTTCTGTTCGTGGTTGGAAATCAATTGATAAATCTGATATGAACATCAAACCTGATCCTGATTCAGCGTTCATTGACCCATTCCGTGAGCAATCAACCATTGCTATGTTCGGTGATATTTACGAGCCACGCACTGGTCAACTTTATGACCGCGCACCTCGTGGTATCGCACGCAAAGCATTAGCATACTTAAATTCAACCGGCATCGGTGACACCGCATTCTTCGGCCCAGAGCCAGAATTCTTTGTTCTTGATGGCGTTCGTTACAACTCTGAGCCAGGCAATGCATTCTACGCTTTAGAATCTATCGAAGCACCATGGACTGCTGCTGAAGATAATCCGCTTGGCGCAAACCTCGGTCACAAAATTCGCCATAAACATGGTTACTTCCCACTGCCACCAGCAGATACACTTTACGATTTGCGTAACGAAATCTGTTCAAACTTAGTATCTATGGGTGTTGAAATCGAATTACATCACCACGAAGTTGCTACGGCTGGTCAGTGCGAACTTGGTACGAAGTTTGGTACACTCCTCGATGCAGGTGACAAAGTAAATAAATATAAGTACGGTGTTAAAAACACTGCTTTCCAACATGGTAAAACTGCAACGTTCATGCCAAAACCAATGTTCGAAGACAACGGTTCTGGTATGCACATCCATACGTCTATTTGGAAAGATGGTAAAAACTTATTTGCTGGCGACGGCTATGCGAAATTAAGCCAAGAAGCGCTTTGGGCGATTGGCGGTATTTTGAAGCATGGACGTTCAATCCAAGCATTCACTAACGCTTCACAAAACAGCTACCGTCGTTTGGTACCTGGTTATGAAGCACCAGTAAACTTAGCATACTCAGCAACTAACCGTTCTGCGTCTGTTCGTATCCCACTTGTTAGTGGCGATAAAGCACGTCGTTTTGAATTCCGTTGCCCAGATAGCTCTGGTAGCCCATACCTCAGCTTCTCTGCTATGTTAATGGCTATGATCGATGGTATCAAAAATCAAATCGATCCAGGTGAAGCAATGGATAAAAATATCTATGACTTACCACCTGAAGAACTCGCTGGCATCCCAAGCACTTGCGGCAGCCTAGACGAAGCTCTGAGCGAGCTCGAAGCTGATAAAGATTGGCTGACTGTTGGTGATGTATTCTCAGAAGAAATGATTGAGTCTTACATCGAGTACAAGCGTGAAGATGAAGTTGAGCCACTTAAGCTTCGTCCGAATCCTTACGAGTTCTTTTTGTACTATAACTGCTAAAATCTGGCTATCGCCAGAAATTAAAAAAGCCTCACCTAACGGTGGGGCTTTTTTAATTTTAAAATGCTGCGCATTTTTGTTTTAGACAATTCCGACCTTTGTCATTCCCTATTTTTCTATGTTAACACTTCGAAAAATTATGGCCAAATAGGCCATACCGGGAATTCGGCGGTCGAGGGTAGTAGCGATTACAACAATAAAAGAAATCCTGACCTAAAAGACTGCGATCGGTAGGAGAGGGAGTGTTCCTGGGACCACGGGCATCTTGCCCGCATATATCAGGCTGGAGAAATTTAGGAGTAGTTTTAGCAGACTTAGAAATGGAAACATACTTGGTGGAACCGCGAGTGTCCCCACTCGCATATAAGATGTCTAGATTGTCAGCAGAGGTCTCGGATGTCGGAAAATGAGTCGCATTTGGCGTCTGTTTTATGTTTGTAAGGGCGTCCTGTTGGAATATACTTAAGAGGCTCAATAAGGGCAGGAGTGTTATAAGTTAAGATGGCTGAAATTTATAGAGAAGGTGAAGACGGTTCGATTATCGAGCTGAGTAACTGGGGCATGGGCGGTGCTGATGATCCGGCCAAGGCTATGGTTGGTCGCAAGCTCACCGATTCAGAGCTGGAGCTCTATCAAGAATTGAAGGCGCGCGATCGTACTGACTCCAGTATTTGGTTGGAACTTCATCCGGCTTGGCCACGTGGAAATGGCAAAGAAATATTGAGACCTTTGCAGCGTCCAGACGCACAGGCGGATGCAGGGAAAATGAAATTAACATTACGACAGATTACCACAGCGATGCTGATTAAAATTATTGAAGCGCGTTGCCATCACAAATTTGAAAATCTTACCAAAATGAAACGTTTGGAATTAGAGAGCCTAGCTGAAACGATGCTCGGCCGAAATTATATCTACTTAGATCTCAACGACTGTTAGCTTTTTGTTTTGGGGTGAATTGGGTATTGCCGTAGGCAATAAAAAAGCACGGGCGTGCTTTTTGGCCCAAGAATAGGCAACTTTATGTTGCCGTGGACTTTCACCCCCGCTCATGTCTCTTCATTAATTTACTGCGTAAATTCCTGCGCTAGTAGCTTAGGACATTCATCGGCATTCGCCGGCTCGAGAACTCGCCGAAAAAGCCCGGCCATAAGACCGGGCTTTTATTTTAGCAATGAAATTTATTTTTGCTTTTTCTGACGCTTGTCGCCTTTTTGTCTTTTTTGACCATCCTTGCCCATTTTTTGACGCATTTTGCGCATTTCTCTTGCTTCATCAGCATCGATGCTGCCGTCTTGGTTTTTATCTGCTTTTGCCATCAACTCAGGATTCTTCTTGGCCTGTTCATTGAGTCGGTCTAATTGTTTGGCTTGCATGTCAGCTAATTCTGCCTCATCAATTTTACCGTCGCTATTGGCGTCGAGTTCGGCGTATTTTTCGGGATTCTTTTCTTTCAAGGTTTCCATATGCTTCATCATGCGTTCGGTGTGCATGGCCTTGGCGGCGGCTTTCTTTTCTTCTTCGTTTAATTTACCATCACCGTCGCCATCATATTTTTCAATCATTTCAGCTTGATGTGCGGCGCGTTTTTCTTCGCCGTAGGCTTTTTGCGCTTCCATCAAATTAGCAAACTCTTCGGGGCTGATGCTACCATTAGCGTCGGTGTCGAGTTTATCAAAGATGGCTTGCAAGTCTTCCGGACTGGGACCGCCGCCTGGTGGGCGTCCTGCTTGGTCACCACCGCGTCGCTGCTTCTTCTGTTTTTCTTGCGCGACACGATCAGGTGGCATGTCGCCGCCGGCATTGCCTTGATCAGGGCCAAAGAGGTCGTTGGGTTTGGGTGCATCTTGGGCACTGAGGCTAGCGCCGAGGCACAAGAGCATGCAGATGCTAGTTAAGACAAATGATTTCATAATTGTACTCCGTTGAACGTTATCGGTACTGAGCGAACAGTGTGCCAAGTCTAAGTCCCGCTGAAAGCCCAAATTAGTGTCGGATTCCACCCAGCGTGTGGTTTTATCCGCCGTTTGTTTCGAGGGGGCTACTGGCATTCCGGCCAAAGCGACCTGCAGTCGCTATTATTTTTGGCCTGCATGCTTTCGCCCTCTCGGCTCTCCCATTGGCTAATTCAACCAATGAAGTCATGGGTCATATAGATAGGGCGTCCGTTGACAGCTAACTAGTGCGTTCAAACTACGACGCTCATTTGGAGCAAAGTCATGCGTAGCCAAGTCATCTTCACTTTATGTCTCATCCTTGTTGCCCCGGCGCTTATGGCCGCTGAGTTAGGTGTGAGCGAAGAACGTCGTCAGCAAATTTTGCAGCGTTTTGATGCCGATGGTGATGGCAGTATTAGCGATAAAGAACGCCAAGCAGCTCGTGACTTGGCACGCAAAGAATTAACTGCGCGTTTTGAAAAAATGAAAAGTGCAGATCCAGTTCGCTTCGAAGTCTTAGACAGTGATGCGGATGGCAGTATTAGCATCGCCGAAGCACGTTTCGCATATAATCCTGATAATGTTGCTGTGATTGGAACAAAGGTCAGTGAAAAGCGTGAGGCTATTGCCGAAGCGGCGCGTCAACAAAAAGAAGCGGAGGAAGCAGCAGCAGCCGAAGCAGCGCGTAAGCTAAAAGAAGCTGAAGCAGCGGCGGCAGCTGCAGCAGTTGTTGAAGCGACTGACACCAAAACTGAAGGGGTAGAAAAAAATGAGGATATGCCTGAGCCAGTTGCCAGTGAAGAAAAATTGCCTGAGGTTATAGAAACCGATGAAGAAATGGAAAATGTTGAACTAGTAGAACCCGAAGTTCGAGAAGACACCACTGCTATTACGACTGATGAAGCTGGAGCCGTGGATGATGAAGAGTGGAAAAAATACTTAGAACCAACCGTTCGCAAACCAGGTAGAAAAAAAGGTCGACGTAGTCGTCGTGCCAGTGCAGCACCAATTATTGTCGATGTCGCTGAGGAAGAAGAAACAAGCGAAGAAGCTGTAGGAGAAGCTGCTGTCGAAGAAGCTGCTGAAACTGAAGATTTGGTCGAAGAGGCTGTCGTAGAAGAAGCGGTCGAGGAAAAAGTCGAAGAAACTACGACTGAAGAAGTAATGGAAGAAGCGAAGGTCGAAGCAAGCGAAGAAGCAGTTGTTGAAGAGGCGGCTGAGGAAAAAGTTGAAGAAGTCGTTGAAGAGGCGACCGAGGAAAATAAACCGCACGGCCCAGTGCGCAAAAAGACCAACGAACGTCGTCGTTAAAAATAATTAATTTACGTCAGGAATAACGGCGTAAGCACCAGTGCTTTTGTGATCAACTTTTGACGGTTGTGGAAACAACGGTGTTGGGTGCGTTTTGCAATGAATTTCTGGGCTTGGTAAGCCGTTGACATAATGCAGGGCAAAAGCGATGGCTTCACGGTGGCTTTCACCGTGGGCTATTTGTGAGGTAATCGCTGCCGCATAAACAGATCCAGCACCGTAGTGCTTTTTACTTGAGTCATATTCAGCTTCGTAATGGGCAATGCCATCGAGGCCACAATACACGTGCACTGATTTATTGCCCATGCCACCGCCGGTGACAACGCAGGGTGTGCCGTAATTTTCAAAAATGCGTTTGGCTGCTATTTCCATATCTTCAACAGTGAGGCATTCTTCCATGCTGGATAGAATAGCAGCTTCACGTTGATTTGGTGTAATCAGTGTAGCGCGCGGAATAAATTCTTTGCAAATCACATCAATAGTTTCAGGTGGTAACATAATTAATCCACCGATATCAACGGCAACCGGGTCGAGTACCACGGGAATCTGATTGTGTTCACGTAAAAAACGTGCGACGGTGTGCACATTTTGAATGCCTGGACATAAACCAATTTTAATCGCGTCGATTTCCATTTCATCAACGACTGCCAATAATTGGTTGCTGACCAAATGACTCGATAACGGCTCTAAGTCGCGCATACCACCGCCGTTTTGAATGACTACAGCAGTAACACAGGCACAACCAAAAACACCAAGTGCGGTAAAGGTTTTCATGTCAGCTAGACAGCCGTTACCACCGCTGCAATCTGATGCGGCAATACTTAAACAAACCTTGGTGTCATTCATGTCTTTTAGCCTAAGTACTTTCAGGCAAACAAGCAATGCTCAATTTCTAATCTTAATGTATTAAAAATGGCCAGTTTATACGTAAACACGCAAAAATTGTTACAAAGGATGCGTTTTGAATAAAAAATATGATAAAAAATTGAACCACAGATGGACATGATCTGCACAGATGAACTTCTTTAACATTTTAAATATATTTTTAAAATAAATTATATCAGAGATAATCAGTGTTTATCTGTGGTTCTAAAAATAATTACTTTTCGATGAACGGCTCTTGTCCGCGCAACACGGAATTGCCTTCGAATAAATTGCTTTGATCAATCTTGTCTCTATCGAGCCAATCGCTTTCGTTGAATTGACCGGACTGACCGTAAGCGGCGAGGGCATTTTTGTAGCAGCAGGTTTCAATGTCTTCATCGCTAATACCGCGCTCTTGCATGACGGCGGCACATTTGGGAACGGCTAAGGGATCGCTGCTGCCCCAGTCGGCTGAAGAATCAACAATAATACGCTCACTGCCATATTGTTCGATAACGGCGGCCATGCGTTCTTTGCCCATTTTTGTTTTCGGATAAATAGTAAATGCAGCCCAAAAACCACGGTCTAAGGTTTCTTTTACGGTTTCTTCATTGTTGTGATCAACAATAACTTTATGCGGCGGTAATCCGTGCTCTAAAGCAACATCCATACTGCGTGTGGTGCCAGCTTTTTTATCGCGATGTGGGGTGTGGATCATCACCGGTAAATCAACTTCTTTGGCTAATTCTAATTGGGCGCGATAATATTTATCTTCTAATTCGGTTTGGTCATCGTAACCAATTTCACCAACGGCAACGACACCTTCTTTGGCCACGTATTGTGGTAAAATTTCCATAACCGCTTCGGCGAGAGCTTCGTTATTCGCTTCTTTTGAATTAAGGCCCATGGTGCAGTAGTGCTTAATCCCAAATTGTGCTGCGCGGAATCGTTCCCAGCCAAGTAAGCTCGCATAGTAATCTATGAAGCTGCCGACGTTGGTACGCGGTTGGCCGAGCCAAAATGCTGGCTCGATGACGGCAACAATACCTGCATCGCGCATAGCCTCGTAGTCGTCGGTGGTGCGGGAACTCATATGAACGTGGGGATCAATAAAGCGCATTGGGGTCTAACGATGCTCAGGCTTTGACGTTTGCCAAGAGATCATGCCAGCATAACCCCTGTGTCAGTTGCTCATGGAGGGTGGGATAGGCATCTAAAAGCTGTGGCTGCTTATCTTTGACGCTTAACGCAACGGCTAGTTGTTCATGCTCCTGACCCGTTTCGAGGACGCGTTTCAAATCGGCAAGCGCGTCATCATCGGCGCAAGCGCCAACGCAGCGCCACAACTCGATAGAGATTTCGCGACTTGCTGCCCAGCGTTCGTGCGCGTAATCGCAAAGCATCCGGGTTAATTTTGGATTGCAGCGCTCTTCTAAACCGACAATCGGATTGAGCTGCGATTCAATAAACAGGGCTTTGAGCACCATTTGATTCCAAGCGTCATCAGCAAAATGATCGCGTGGAAATGGACTGTTGTGGGCAACAGCTTCGAAAACAGCTTTCACATTGCTGCGCAAACCTTCTTGAGCCCGTGCTACATGTTTTTCACCAAACGGTAATAGCGGTAAACTTAAATAGAGTGCTTCAGCTTCGCCTAAATCAGCAGCCTGAAATAAACGATCGAGTAATGCGCAGAATGTTTCAGCATCATCATGTGGATAGGAAAATAATAAACTAATGCGCGCTGCGTGATCGGTGCGCCAGGTGAGTGGCGACCAATCTGTGCATCTTTGATTGGCTTTAATTAATTCATCGTCATTGAGTGTGAGTGCTACCTTGCCACATTTACGAACAGCCAAGCTGAATGATAAAAATAAATCGCGTTCACTTGCCTGCGTACTTAATTTTTCACAGGCATCAGTGAGCCATTGCCACGCCGCTGCATCAAGGCGTGTTTCAAGGAAGGACAATAAACAGGCGTTGTCGCTCATGGCCATACTATGCGGCCATTGTTCAGGCTTGTGAAGGCACAAGTATCTAATTGATTCTGTTTGCGTTCATACACGCTCTCGCGCCTATGAAATGTTTCTTTGCCCTTCGTTTACAGGAGTCACTACGCAATCGTTTAGAGCAATTAAGTTTGCGTATGCAGGAATGGGATTTACCGGCGCGTTGGGTCCATCCTCATGATGTACACATAACCCTTGCTTATTTGGGTGAATGCGCCGAAGACGAAATGGGCGCACTGCTGTATAATGTCGACATGTTTTTATCAAGCCAGCAATGCCCACAATTATCTATTCCTAAATTGGGTGCATTTGCTGGGAAAAAATGGCCGCGCGTGATTTATGCGGCAGTTGAAGATCAGGAGCATTTTTGCGCTGACTTACATCGCGACCTGGCTGAGGCCTGCGATATCCAAGTCGAATCAGACTATGCACCGCACATAACATTATGCCGGCCACAAGGTCGTGGCATCGATCGCAGTTGGGAAGAATTGCTTGCTGCTTTCGTGCAGTTTGAAGCCCCGGTTTTGGATGTGGCCGACATCGTTTTGTATCAAAGTCGCACTGACTTACAGCCACACTATTATGAAATTAAATCGTGGTCATTTCTGAAGGGGCAGCCGAACAAGCTGTGTATATGACCTATACAGTTAACGCTGCTATCATCAGCGAAGCTACTCATAGAACGGCGTCTCTCTCTTACAACTTGGCCCAAGGAGTACACATGGCTACAGTAACATTTAAAGGCGGTCCTGTTGAAACCGCAGGTGATCTTCCAGCAGTTGGTTCTGCTGCCCCTGACTTTGCTTTGTGCAAAGGTGATTTAAGCACTGCGAGTTTGAAGGACTACGCTGGCAAAAATGTTGTCTTAAATATTTTTCCAAGTGTTGATACCCCAACCTGCGCAAGCTCAGTTAAAAAATTCAACGAAGAAGCAGCAAAACTTGAGAACACCGTTGTCTTGTGTGTTTCTGAAGATTTACCATTTGCTCAAGGTCGTTTCTGCGGTGCAGAAGGCATTGAGAATGTTGAAACCCTTTCAAGTTTCCGCAGCCCTGATTTCGGCAAAACCTATGGCACCTCAATTTTGAGCGAGCCACTCAACGGTTTACAGTCACGCGCTATTGTCGTTATCGATGGCGATGGCAACGTTAAACATGCTGAGCATGTTGCTGAAATTGCTGATGAGCCAAATTACGAAGCAGCTTTAGGCGCTATCTAATTTAGCTGTTGTTTTACTTTATAGCCCTCATGCCTGCTGGCGTGGGGGCTATTTTATTTATGCTTAGTGCCTGCATGAAGATCTATCTGCAACATCATTATATCATGTATGCTGGGCAAGAAGAAGCGGTGGTAACCGCTTTAAGCGTGCGTGACTTTTATAATTATGTAATTGCCAGTCGCAGTGATGGCATGAAAGATTTACAATTATTTGCCGAAGACAGGTCTGTTTTAGAAAATTCGGTTTCAGGACTTCAAGAGTTAGATTTACAATTTGTCGGCGAGACCGAATACGATGAAGCAAAAATGTTGGCATTGTATAATCCGCAATCACCAATCGCATTTACCGACGACTTAACTATTTTTCCAGAAAAACCGCCAGCAGATGTAACAGGATTAGCTTTGCATGTACCAGCTGGCCCAGCCTTTGGTGATGGTCGTCATCCAACCACACAGATGTTGGCTGCTTATTTAATGAAGATGGATTGTACCGATAAACGCTGTTTGGATTTAGGTTGCGGTACTGGCGTACTCGGATTAATTGCGCATAAACGTGGCGCATTAACGGTTGATTTTACTGATGTCGATGATGATTCGGTGTCATTTACCAAAGATGTGTGTGCATTAAATGATTATCCACAGGCAAAGGTGTGGAATTCGAATTTGCTAGAAGCATGTAGTGAGACTTATGATGTGTTGATCGCTAACATTTATGCTGATTTGTTGTTAGACGTGCTGAGTGATCCCAATCTTCACACAGTTTTGCCGCAAGGGACTGCGCTGTTGTCAGGTATCAGTTATAAACGTATTGATGACGTGTTAAATGCTGCAGAGAAAGCAGGACTTCATGTTCAAGAGCAGCAAGAGCAGGCGTGGTGGCACAGTTTGGTCTTAGTGCGATGATCGATCGCTTGCCACATTGGTACGTATCGTTGTGGCGAATCGTCGGTCTTTTGTTATTTATTTCGGCGCTGTTAATACCTGCATATTTTCCTGTGGGTATATCGGCACATCCGCTCATTATCGGGAATTTGGTCTATAGTGTCATTATAGGCGTGACAGCGATTGTGCTGTTGTATGGATTGATAAATAAAAAAACATATGCCTATTATTGTATGGTAGGATTTAACGGGTTCTTTGTTGGATTATTTTATATATTTTCGAGATTGGTATTTCATTTAGATGCAATGCTTGTTGTGTTAATGAGTGTAGGTTTTATTTTATTGATGGCATCACTTGTTTTTCTTATTTCGAATAACTTAAAATACAGTGCTATGGTGATACCCACTATTATCATAGGCGCTCTTTTTTCTGAATTGCAGTTTGCCAGTGATCCAAGTACACAGCCAGTTAACGCT
>JANQLF010000305.1 GCA_028280785.1 Planctomycetota bacterium | reverse complement strand
GTAACTCGAGCAACATTAGCCAATTCTTCAGCCTTCATATTTTTAAGGATTTTGTAAACCTCATAATAATTCATACCGGCTTCGGGGCCCTTACGTTGATCAATGTCTTGCATTAACACTGTTAACAGTGAATCCCACAACTGTTCTGCACTCATACGACGCAACATAGGGCCAGGGAAATGATAGGTTTGATTTAAGTTCCAATCCTCAGCATACATTTCACGCTGATAGGTTTTCGAATAAAACAACATACGTTGAAATTGCTTCAAATCATAATCCATGTGTTGCATGGTTTGATTGAGGAAACCCATTAATAACTCATTACTTGGCTTGGTGTCATCCATCATGTTGTCGACAGGTTCTATCAAGCCCATACCCATGGCCTTCTTCCACATGCGATTGGAAATAACAGTGGTGAAACGAGGGTTTTTAGGGTCTGTTAACCAATCAGCGTAGCGTTCACGCGGTTTGTCACCTTTCCCTAACGTGATGTTTTCGCCAAACATCGTATGCGCTTTAACCAGATCCCCTGGTTTCATATCATTGTATTGATAATCCTTAGGTGTTTTCACTGTTCCACGTGCGCGATCCTGCACGCCCACCGCAACGCCATTACTCAAGGTGCGTACAGCTTGACGTAGATCCGGATCTGTCTTGAGATCAGCACTCAATATTTTTCGCACTTTGCGTGTTTCGCGCAAACCACCAGCTCGTGCATTAACACCACTGGTAAATGCAACCATTTCAAGGAATTCTTTGCGCTTCCATTTGTCAAACGGGTGATCATGACATTGTGCACATCCAACCTGCGTGCCTAAAAATATTTGCACGGTGTTGGACATATTATCTTCAGGCATACCAGCGTCACGAATATAATAACCAGTTGCACCGTTTCCTTCTTCCCAAGCGCTCCCTTCAGCGGTAATCATTTCGCGTACAAAATCATCATACTTTTTATTATCAATCATCGACTGCTTAATATAATCAATATAGGGTCGGCCTGGTACCCCACCATTTAAACGGGTTTTAACACGCAATATATCAGCCCAATAATTAAAATTATGGCTCGAATAGGCCTTTGAATTCAGCAAGGTATCAATGAGGTCTAAACGCTTACTTGATTTTTGATTGTCGAGAAATGATTTTGCCTCTTCAAAACTCGGGATACGCCCGGCAATATCCATATACACGCGACGCAAAAATGTTGCGTCATCAATAGGTGCGTTCGGTTCGATGCCCTGCACCTTTAAATTATCGCTGACATAATTATCGAGTGTTCGCGCCAGTCCGATAATTTCTTGACGCGAATGTCGGGTTAAATGATCTGGAGTTTTAGAATCGCCATCATCAGAAAAAATACTCAGTGGAGAGTCTTCTTCGACAGCAACGATCAGCGTTACGCTGAAACACAGGATCAGTGAAAGTAAATGACGTAACACAATACCTCTCCCTATTTGCGTCACTATACCAAAATCCATGCATTCTGTTTGTAGGATTTCACCACAAGTCTTTGTATTTAAAAGAGTTACTGTGAAATTTCTGTGTAAGTTCCGAATTGAATTCGAGTCGCAAAGGTGCACAATAACGATATGAGTTGGCTACGTATCGGCCTCTGTCTTCTAATAGTAGATCTATTGTTTACAGCAACTTACGAAGAGTTGAGCCCAAATCTCATGCCTGAACGCATCGCAGAATGGGAACAGGCCTATGCTGACGGACAAGAACATATAGCTGACTATCTGTGGTTTGCTTATGCCCATGGCTATGGCTGTAAGCTGAATCAGGAGACTGCCCGCCTGTGGTTTAAGCGTGCAGAAGGCCAGCCATTAGCCCAACTCTTCGGTTGCATGAGTATGCGTAATCGCCACTGGATTGACGAATTTCCTCAAGAAACACCCGACTTCAATCCGAGGTCCAACACCATGCTCCGTGCTAGTCATTTTGCATTCACAGACTTAGCCATCGAAGACCCGGGAGCAAGATGTTGGTTTGGTGTAGCCGCAATGGAATTGGGAAAAAAAGACGAAGCCATTAAACAATTGGAAATGGCATGTAACGAAGGTTATTACGAAGCAGCTGCCTGGCTTGGTTATATTTACCTTTACAGAAAGAAAGATCATAAAAAAGCCCATGCTTGGTTAAGCAAAGCAGTAGAACATAAAATTTCTACAGCACTTGTTGATTTAGGTGATGCCTATAACCGTGGCTGGGGCTGTAAGCGAGACCGCACTCAGGCAATGAAATACTTTAAACAAGCCAGTGATTTCGGCATGCGTAAAGGCATGCTGCGCTGGTCCCAACATTTACATAAACCAGAGACACTGCCAGCCATTCAACGAGCTTATAAAATGGGTGATCCCGAAGCAGCGCATCAATTAGCGTATCGCTATGAGCATGGTCGCGGTGCAAACAAGGATCCTCAAGAATCTATTAAAATACATGGGGAAATATTCAAACGCTTTGTCGATTCAACGCGTTGGCAATACCTCGCCCTTCGCGCTGCCTATGAACAAGGTCGGATTTACGATAAAATAGCAATAGAGAAACAACATGATTCCACACAACACCAAGCTGCCTTTAAATGGTATGAAAAAGTATTAGCGATGGCTAAGAATCCTAAGGATTACCGAGTGCGCCAAGTTCGCTTAGCCGCGGGAAAACAATTTTACCATGGCTGGGGCCAAAAAAAGAATTACCAAAAAGCAATTGAGCATTTTCAGATTGCAGCCGATGCAAATTTTGATGAAGCACGTATGTATCTAGCGCACACCTATCGATTAGGACTTGGTCAGGAGAAAAATCTAAACAAAGCAATCGAACTCTACGAGACTGCACTGAAACGCCTTAATCACCGCTCTGCGTTTTACCGCGAATGTCAAAATGGTCTAGTCGCCTGTTATGAAGTAACCGATTTCAACAAAGCATTGCAAATCTATCAAAAACAAAGCAAACAAGGTAATGCAGACGCCACCTATCGCCTTATAGAAATATACCGAGGAAAAAAGGATAAGGTTAAGGAAATACCCGCACTCATCGCACTAGCGGCAGAGCAAGGGCACCCCATGGCTCAGCAAGAAGTCGAAAAGGAAATTCGCAACGCCGATCAATTAATTTTAAACGAATTTTAACTATTCGCTGCGCAATCCCTCTAATAATGAACCACGCATGGCCACCTGACATGCACACCAAGCCGAAAACAAAGCAACAATTGCAATAAGCACTAGCGGAATAAGCGCACCCAAAACGCTATCGACGCCATTGTGCAATGGCAAAATTGCAACCAGTGCTGCCACGATGCCTATACCAAGAGACAATACCACTATCCAGGCATGCTCTAAAAAGATCATTCGTTTAAGCGATGTCGACGAGTAACCAAGTGCACGCAACAATGCAAATTCCTGTCTTCGCTCAAGTATTTGACGTAAAACAATTGCTGCTAGACCAACGCTTGCTAACGCCACTCCCAGTGCACCAATTATTTGAAAAATGACGATATACGTATTGCGAACAGCATTATATCGATCCAAACGCTGTGCAGAATCTTCTAAGACTAGACCTAATTGTTGCAGTCCATTTGACAAATGCTGCGCAACTGCGTCTGTCTGCTGCCCATTCGTGTCGACCATTAAAAAACGATAACCATGCACATGAGGAAACATTTCGGTAAAATATTGTTCATCCATCAACAGACCCCCTTGCAACATAGTATCCTGTAGCAAGCCAACAATTTCGAGTTCATACGTCTCACCACTTGCCGTTGCATAGGTGAGTACAGAACCCAAACCTTTACCCAAATTCCATAATAAAGAATTCACATCGCCGATGACCGGGATGCGACCTTCACGTTTTTCCTTGAGTAATTCCCAAGGGCTCTGGGTACATGCATAAGATTGCATAAACGGGAACGCTTGTTGTTGATTCAAATAGGACCAATCCAAGCCCCATAGACGCGGCGTTTCTGATTGATTCAAATTCAAACAGCTTGCCTCGTCATCGTTATTGCTACGCATATGGACTACATGTGCACTATGTAAGGATTCGACATCTAAAGCATACAAATCTTGCCCAGGCTTTGTATTTATATTTTTCTCAACTGCCAACGAGACTTCACCAAAAAGGTGGAAGCCTCCAGTTCCGTCCGTGCGCTGATAGCTGATCGATCCCGGCTCCATTTTAAATGCAGAGCTTGCTACTATAAGAAAAACACATCCAGCCAACATAGCAATAAGTAAAAGATGGCGTCGCCCTTGACGGCTCATATTTAATGCGATCAGGCGCTTTTGATTAAGAGGCCCATGCTCGCTATCTAAGTGTCGAAATAATGCTGCTAACACACACAAACCACTCAGTAAAATTAACAACGCAGCAACAAAGAAACGAATAGGATCGTTAGGCGCCAATGGCAGCCACAACAAAGCCGCAATGGCCATGATAAAACATATGCCAGCTACTACAATTAAACGCATTGGTGATTTAACTATTTTCTCACTACTCAATCGTAGTAAATCAGCCGACGCCACCTGTCGAAAGCGCCGCAGCAAATACCAACATACGCCTAAAACAATAGCTGCGGTAGCAACAGATCCAATAATAAAGCTCAATGGTGCAATGCTACCGCTTAATTGCGCACCAGCGATGGCATCAGACCACGTACTTGAAAGCTGATTGGAAAACAGCGTAAAAAAGACATAGGCACCGAGGCATCCAAATAAGAGTCCAATAATTAATAATACACATTGTTCTTTAAATAAACGCAACGTAATATGGGGCCAAGTAAACCCCAACGAGAATAAGACTCCTGATTCACGCCGACGCTGTTCGATGAACATCGAATAAAACAATGTAATCAGAATAAAAGCTGCGATCACCAAAAACATATTCAATGACACAAATACGGAGGTAATATAACGAGCACCGCCTGCACTAGCCTTTTCAGAAAGTTCTTTAATCGGTGTTAAAACGATGCCAAAGTCTTCTGCATGCAATTTTTGACGTAATTCGTTACTTAATTGTTCAGGCGATAAGGAACTACGAAATGCCGTTGCATTACCAAATCTATTTGCCCACATATCCTGAGCAGCGACGTAAGACACAAAGGCCTTAGGTGTCCCCCTGTAAGCATCCCAATAAGCCTCATCTTTATCGCGAATGTCATCTAACTCGACATGCGAACCTGGGTCCCACTCGCGACAGTCGTCTTTATCAGCAAGTCCAGGAAAAGGCGGCATTAATGAACGATCGGCAGCCAATCCACGTATTGAGCAAATATCTCTAACAATAAATGTGCGCTGGCGCTCGACGAGATCATTATTTTGTTGCAGTTCGTAATAAGAAATATTGACCTCATCCTGGGCCTTCACCTGCAAGTCATCGGCCAGCCATTGATTAATAATGATTTCGTTATCGTTTAGAGCTGACGGTTGCTGTAATGGATCTTCGGCAAAAAGCGGTTTATCAAGTCCAGCGATAATTGAATACGGTGTCTTACGATCACCCGCCTCAAAACGATTAACCATATAACCGAGAACACCTGATGCAGATTCAGCAACGTGGTCGCCAATAAATCTGTCAATGAATATACGTTGAGAGCGCAATTCAGAACCCGACGTTGTCTTCACAATATCAATACCAACATCCTGCAAGCGCCACTCTTCGCTCATCGCCCTTTCAAATGCAGCAATATCATTAATTTCTTTGGTGAAAATCTGGTTAACCCACGGTTTCATCTCCGTGAGATCTTGTAATTGCGACAAAGGCAAAAATACATTCATCGTACCTTCGAGACTGCTTGACAACTGAAAGGCACCGAAGGATTGATCATCAACAATATTAGCTATCGATAAACGCGTGGCGACAAGGGCATCATCATCCGGCGTTAATGGCGCATCTCGCGACAACAGGCTCGGTTGCTCTAGTCGCAACACTAATTCATCGCCCTGCTCAACTTGAAGATATTTTGCTAAAGCACTATTGATTGCTAAACCATCTTCCGATTTTTCTTTATTCACTTTAGGTGCAAAAGACCAAAATGAATCAGAGACACCGTGAACCAAGATTCGTGGGTGTTTTATCTGCTTGCTTGGGTTACTCACCAAACCCCGCAAGGTGAGAACCGCCGTCAATTCAACTTGAGTTTTCTCAGATAAACGCTTTGCAAAACCATCATGAATAAAGCGACCCTGCATGATAATCGCTTGATCGATTTGACCCAAGCGCTTAGCGCGCATGTAATCCATGCTTTGTTGAGCGCTGTCGCCAACGGCCAAAGAACCTATTAAGACCGCACAGGCAATCGCTATTCCCACCAGCACAATTGATTGGCTACGCCAATAAAACAACAGGGAGCGCCAAGCGTTCATAATTCTCTTAATTGATGCTGAGCTAATTCAAAAATTCTCTGCATGCGATCGGCTAAGGCACGCTGATGGGTTACTATTAATAAAGCCGCACCCGTATCTTGCTGCAATGAATCTAACATGTCCGCTATTTGCTCAGAGTTTTCCTCGTCAAGCGCACCGGTTGGTTCATCAGCCAATATAAGCTGTGGCTGTAAAATAAGAGCTCTAAGCACAGCAACACGTTGACGTTCGCCACCTGATAATTGATGTGGCCAAGATCCCGCACGATCTGACATGCCAACCTGCTCAAGCAACCCCTGCGCGCGCTGTTTATCTTTTTCCTCAACGCTAGCAAACGCACAAATTGGCATCAAAATATTTTCGATCACGGTACACTGTGGCAATAAATGATGGTCTTGAAAAATAAACCCAACATGTGCATTACGCCAGCGTGCCAATTTTTCATCACTATGATCCGCATTTTCCAAGCCAAAACGAGTTACGGTACCAATATCAACCGAATCCAAACCAGCAATCACATTTAATAATGTGCTTTTACCCGAACCTGATGGGCCAATGACCGCTAGACGATCACCTACCTCTACATTAAGACTAACATCCTTGAGAACGTCACGTTTGGTGGTTCCATCACCATAATGCTTACACACACCATCTAGCTGTACAACTGATTCAGACATTAATCAGGTCGCTATTTGCTGCCAATTCGATTTGTTGACAAAATGCATCGGGAAGTTTTCGTTTAGTCATATGCCCTTTGGCATCTTCCTCGACACACACAACCACCATTTCACCAACTGCACACAATGTATCATCATCGCAATTGGTAAATTGAAATTGATAAGTGATGGAACTATCACCTATTTCTTTAACCAATAATTTTATTTCACACATTTCATCAAAGCGCAAGGCCTTTCGATAGTCACAACGAACACCAACACGTGGCCAGGCAATGTGTGGAACTTTGCTTTTATCATACACCGACTGATTCAAACTCTGTAAAAACCGGTGCTCACATTCCTCCATATATCTAAAAAATTTAGAAAAATGAACTAAACCACTCGCATCGGTATCACAAAATAAAGCGCGGCGGCGAATGCTGTATTCACTGACCATGAGCAGCTCCTATTATATCCTGAAATGCCTCACTAATTCCAGCTGCCATACTATCTATATCGTATCGATTGAAAACGGCTTCTCGGCCTTGCTCACCCATCTCTTGTAGCTTCGCTTCTTCATCAGCGTAATCCTTGAGATGTTGAGCGAGCACATCGACTTCATGCTCACCTTTCTTAACTTCATAAATAACGCCGCCCTCAGTATCCCCTAATAACTCAAGGAAACTACCCTTAGACGGCAGCATCAATGGCACTGCGCAGGCCAATGCCTCTAAAATATACAAACCAAAACCTTCTGGATAGGAAGTCGGCACAGAGACTACTGACATTTTTTGCAGTTCCTGAACCTTCTCTTCTTTACTCACATTAAACGACCAGGTCACCCGATCGGTTAAATTCAAATCTGCTAATTTTTTCTGCTGCTGTGCTATATAAGCTTCGTCTGATTTAGTTTTAGATCCGACTATGCGCAATCGCGCATTGGGAATGTTATCATGTAGCACGATGAAGGCATCGACTAAAGTATGCAATCCCTTTGATGGGTGAATCCGACTCAGGTAGCCTATTTCAAATTGATCTGGCCTTTGTTTTGCCGGGGCAAATTCTGAGGTATCGATTCCATTATAAACCACATAAATTTTATTTCGAGCTAATTGCAAGCGCTCCTCCATCAGACGCGCATGGAAATGACTGATGCCAATAAAACCAGCAACTAACTTACAATGTTCTGTTAATAATGACCACGCTTCGGCTTTATAGGGCTCAGGCAATGCATCTAAAAAACTCTCTTCACTCTGCATCGTCGCAAGCAATGGCACGTCATAAACTTCTTTGAGCGCTGGTCCCAAACCGAGCAGCATCAAATTCGAAACACAAATCAGATCGACCTCTATATTTTCACGCAACCATTTCTGCATGCGACGTATTTCTTTTTTCTGCGTACCGTCCAATCCCTTCAGCGTACTCACCGTCATATGACCAAGCACCTTTGCATCAGTCATGCCAGAGCGTTGACCAGCCATTTTTAAGAGTGCGCCACTATCAAATAACTTATCGATAAAACGGGGCGTATGGCGAAATAAAGAGACTTTATCTTGTAACCAAATATTAATGCCACCGAGAAAAAGCGGACAGTCAGCAGCGTCTTCCCCTTCAACAATCGTTGGAAGATACAACGGCATCATATGCACCTCATGACCTATCCGTCGTAAGGCGTGCACCAATGCATTGTCACGCAAACATGCGCCACAAAAAAAACCACCAGTACCTGCGGTTAAATACAATATGCGCATGAGCTACGGTTTCGCCTCTAATTTAAAAGCGTACACCGACCCATCGTGTGCACTTACTAAAATATGGCCACTGGCATAGGCCGGATCCGTATCCACTTCAGCACCAATTTCGTAAGACCACTGTTTTTCTCCCGTTGCAGTGGATAAGCAGTAAAAAAATCCATCGTCTGAACCGATGAACACCTTATCACCAACTATCACGGCTGAACTCATAACTTTTCCATTGGTACGGTATTCCCATAAAGGACGACCCTTTGTTGTCAGACAGTGCACACGCTGGTCATCACTACCCATGATAACACGTCCGCCTCCCACAGCTGGAGCTGAAACAAATGGCTCTTCACGGTTAGTATACGTCCAAATAATTTTTTCATCCATCGGATTTATACACAAAAACGCTGCCTCATGATGACCGATATACACTTGCGGCCAATTAACAGATACCGCCGCTGCTATATAGGAGCCTGCGTCAACAGCTGCGACTTCTTTCCCCGAATCCGCATCTAGTACGCGCACAAAACCATCACAACCACCAAAAATAACATTATTCTCAACTATAGCTGGCGTCGCATTTAATCGGTTTTCCACACCAAAGCTCCAAAGCTTTTTGCCAGTTGCAGCATCGTGAGCATAAACGTTATTGTCCCATGACACAAAAATAATACTGAGCCCACTGCCCTTTCGTTTGTAGGTATTTGCCGAACCGATTATTTTTCCACCACATTTCTCACGCCACAACTCGGAACCGTCTTTTTGGCTAAGAGCAATTGCATGACCGCGGTCTGAACCAACAAATAATTTGTCATCAAATAAAGTGGGTGCTGCAGTAAAACCCGTTTTTTCAAATGTTTTGTGCCAGCGCTCTTTACCTGTTTGAATGTCAACCGCATAGACCGCCCCCTTAGCACTGGCAAAAAAAGCTACGCCATCTTTTGCCACGACCGAAGTCAATTGACCTTTGGGAGCTGTAAAACGCCAAGTTAATTTACTTGGCTTAAGAACACGGTCATTTGAATAACCATTAAGCGCCGCATTACCGCGGTGTATAGGCCAATCCTGAGCCACTATTTCAGTGCTCAGCATGCATAGCATTGCGCTCAATATAAAAGTTTGAGCGATATGCCGTTTAACGGATATCAAGACAGATTGCATGTCCCTTTGCATCACGTGCATATAAGAAGCCATTAGCAACTGCTGGCTGTGTCCACGTTTTATTTTTTAATATTTGCTGCCTACCGAGCTCTTCATAACCAGTAGGTGTTGCTTCAACCATCGCTAAGAGTCCACGGTCACTTAAGACCAATAATTTTGTACCAACTGCAATGACACTACCTTGGCCAAAACCGCCTTGCGACCATTTCTTAGATCCATCTTTCGGATCAATACATACTAAATGACCCGGGTTCCCATTATGGGCATCAATGCCATAAATATGGTCGCCAATTAAAACACCACCATTTTGCTGGCATTGCATATTTTTATTGGCGTAAACTCGACCACTTGGGGCCAATAAACCGCAACCTACACCATACCCCGAAGCAACAAAGACTTGATCCTTGCCTACTGGAATTGGCACCGCTGCATTAACATCATAATTAGTGCGCCATCCCTGTTTCCAAATGCTCTTACCACTTGCAGCATCGACACAATACAATTCCTTACCGGCAAAAACCAATACCGATGGCTTACCTTTATAAGTATAAGGTACCACTGATGCATAACCGGCAGTTCCTTTACCGCTTTGCCAAGCCGTCTTCCCATTACGTTTATCAAGAGCGATTCCGTGGGTTCCAGCATTCAAAATGAGAAAATTTTTCATCACTAACGGTGAACTAGAAAATCCCCAGCGGGGCTTTGGTAGCTTGTGATCTTGAGCAATGTGACGTTGCCAGATTTTTTTGCCTGTCTTTAATTCAAAACAAAATACATGACCTTCTTTACTAAATGTATACACCACTTTTCCATCAATAGTTGGCGTCGCATTTGGACCGCCTTCGTATAAATTTGGGTCCAATTGACAAGGATACTCATAAGACCAAATCTTAGTCCCAGTCTTTGCGTCCAATGCAATAACTGAGTCCTGGTTATTGCTATTGCCCATGCTAACCGCAATGCCTTGAGATATCGCGATTGATGAAAAACCAACACCTATCTGTGCTTCCCACACGGTTTTCGCACCATTCCATTTTTTCAGCCAATCAGCGGCCGGAATCACACCAGTGCTCGAATCTGGACCTCTTAAATTTGGCCAATCATCGGCAGATTTTGAGGCTGCATGCAAGGCACAACAACTGAGCAATACAAGCGTACATAACGTAACAATTCTCACGGCGAAATCCTTAGATTAAAAATTAGGGTGAAAGCTGGCGCTATACTCCCCAAGCTCGGCAATGACGCAAGCGCATCACTAAAGACTCTACTTATAGAACGTTTCCAAGTAATCTGGGGTGACTCTCTAACGAAAATAGCCAGCCCCCGTAGAGACTGGCTATAACTAGGTTTACGACCTATGTCGTTAAGACATACACTCACCGGCACCAATATCGTCTAAGTTAAATAACTTATCCATACCGATGTCATAGAGGAAAGACTCATCGAAATTCTCGGGATCGATCTCATAGATTGGTGTTAAACGCTCACGCAATGCTTTACGCACCTTGCGAGCTTCTTTTTTGTCTTCGAGATCAGCACCACTCACACGACGTAAGTAAGCTGTGAAATCCTCATCACCTTCGGCCTCTTCCTGGAACCATGTTGCCATTTGCGTGATGGTCTCGACCACCTTCTTGGCAGGAATACGCGCAACCATGTTAGCATGATTAACTTGCTCAACTTGGTCACCGCCACCAACCAATAAAACATAATGTGGAACTAATTTATCACCAATTTTCGCAGCGGCACCATGTAAACCAATATTGCCAACGTGATGCTGGCCACAACTATTTGGGCAACCGCTCATTTTGATGCGCGTTGACATAATTTTTTCATCAGCACCAAGTGCAGTTAATTTTTCACCAAGTTCTTGGGCCATATTTTTCGAATAAGTAATACCAAGCTGACACGTGCTCGCACCAGGGCAGCTTAATACATCTAGAATAGTATTTGCAGGCTCATTGTAACCAAGCTGACCTAACTCTTGATATAAATTCGATAATTTTTCGATTGGCACTTTACGGAAATATAAATTTTGATCGACGCTAACGGCAACATCACCGTCGGTGTAGTCTTCAGCCAAGTTGGCGAACAGGCGCATTTCTTCGTGAGGAATGTCGCCACGAGGAATATGAATTGCGACAACCGCGTAGCCCTCTTCGCGATGTGGAGTCACGCTGTACTGACGCCAAGCCTGCTCTTTTTCATCATCAACCGTCGGAATCGTGCTTGGATTAGCAGCGACAGCAAAGGTATCTTCCAATGCAGCGCCAGTAATACCTTCAGATCGCACGTCGGCCAATTCTTGTTCGAATAATTTACGGAAGCCTTCATCGCCATGTTCGCGTAAAACAAATTTTAAGCGAGCTTTTGCACGGTTTTGACGATCGCCATATTTATGATGCACTCGTAAAATTGCATCACAAACAGGAACCAATTCTTCCTTCGGCAAGAAATCATAGAGTTCAATTGGCGCTTGTGGTGAAGAACCTAATGCACCAGCTGCACGAACACGGAATCCTTGTTGGCCATCTTTTTCAACAGCCAAAATACC
Source organism: Planctomycetota bacterium (assembly GCA_028280785.1). Classification (GTDB taxonomy): domain Bacteria; phylum Planctomycetota; class UBA11346; order UBA11346; family UBA11346; genus JANQLF01. The sequence goes on along the minus strand of JANQLF010000305.1, from coordinate 2,046 downwards.
GATGTCTTGAATATTATTAAATGCTTGATCGTCTGCATAAGACGAAGCGAGAGCGATTTTAAATTTACGTGGCAAATCAGAACTACGTGGACCACGCAAGAAGTGTTCAAAAATTTGTTGAGCATAAGGCTGCACATCAAAAATCTCATCAGCCATGGTGCCACTACGAGGAGAACAAACGACACCGCGCACAGCATTACCACAAGCTTCACGTGTGGTCATGTCGTTCTCCTCTAACTGCTCCATAATGTCTGCTGTCGCATCGAGCGGAATAAAGTGAACCTGAATAGCTTGGCGAGTCGTTATATGTAAAATGCCAGAGCCGTTCTTGCCGCTCATATCAGCTAGGCAACGCATCATCGTTGGTGTCATGCGACCCCACAACAATTTAATGCGGATCATCTGACCAAAGCCATCAGCGCGTTGGCCATAAATGCCATGCACCAATCGATAGGGACGGAATTCCTTATCGCGATCGACAGTTCCTGCCTCGAGTGCTTCGAGTGTGTTGCGATATTTTTTTAATTCTTCCTGAACAGCACTTGCTAATGCCATAACGGCACTCCTCTGGTTTGTTACATACATTCGCTTACTTGAGACTTGCTACCATAGAAGCAGCGCCTGTCTCTGCGTATCAAAATGAACTTTAGTGAGTATGCGCTCAGCTTATACGTCCAGCGCATACCCTAAGAGTTTAGACTTGTGAGTGCGGTCAAATCCGCTATCTATACGCCCCCGCCAAAGGAGCACATATGACTGTTACCGTACGCATTCCTACCGTCCTGAGAAACCTGACCAATAATCAGGAAAACGTAGAGCTAGAAGCAAGTAACATTGATGCCCTCCTGGCCGAACTAGAGGCCAAACACCCAGGCATGAAGGCTAAATTGTGCGATGATAATGGCAAACTACGTCGATTCGTGAATATCTTCGTTGGTGAGGATGATATACGTTTTTTGGATGGCCAAGATACTAGCCTCAATGAAGGCGATCTAGTCGACATCGTACCTGCTATCGCCGGCGGCCGCTAAGCCAGATCTCAAAGACACAGGCGCAGGATCTCAATACATTCCCAAAATATGATCGCGGCACAGACATGGTCGCAGCTCATGCCCCTGCTCCAGCCAAGACACAGACAGCCAAAAAAGCAATCAATGCTTTGCCAATAAATCGTTGGATAAAATAATTTAATTCCATGTTGCGCTCCCCATCTATTAATTGCGAGCGCAGACAGACAACTTTCAATTAATTTTTAAAAAGCACCGCCAGGTGGCATAATGGTTAATTTATCAACCGATGCCGATAACGGCATGTGAATGCACGAGGCCACAGCAGCGGCGACATCCTCCGCTTTGGCCATTTTACTTAGGTCAAATGCAGGTTCCGGACCCCAAATTTCAGTTACGGTTGCACCCGGGGCAATGACAGAAACACGTATTTTATCAGCACGCAATTCTTCTCGCAAACAACGACTCCACGCTTCTAAAGCCGCCTTACTTGCACAATACGCTCCACACTCGGCAAAATCAGACACTGCAGCGATACTTGAAATATTAATGACCTGCCCTTGATTCGATGCACGCAATAAAGGAATAGCTTGTTTCGTTAACATCATCGGTGCAGTGACATTTAATTCAAACATCGCATCCACGCCATCTTGTTCGACTGCTTCTGTCGCCGCCATGCTAAATACACCCGCATTATTAATCAGCACATCGAGTTGATCATAACATGCGTGAGCTTGTTCGATTAATGAGGCGCGCTGTTCTCGATTGGACAAATCAGCAGCGATACATGTCGCACCGTCACCCAATTCGCTACACAATGACTCCAAACGTTCTTGTCGTCGAGCCACTAAAATTAATCGACAGGTATCAATCAATGCATGAGCACAAGCGGCACCTATTCCAGACGAGGCTCCAGTAATCAAGACTACGGGCTTATTCATGTTATCGGTATATCTTTCGACCAGGAAAAGCCACTAGCACTGCCTTTCGAAAGTATACGCTGCGCCAGCCATGACGACATCACGTATTCCCGTAGCCA
>JANQLF010000176.1 GCA_028280785.1 Planctomycetota bacterium | reverse complement strand
AAAATAGTTAACGCCTTTCGAAGTCGTTTTATTGCTGCTGACGGTACAATCGAAAGTGATAGCCAAACTGCCATTGTCGTAAGTTTAGATATGGATTTATTACCTGAGGAGCAACGTGCGGACTATGCACAACGTTTAGTTGAAAAAATTCAGGAAAGAGGAAATAGATTATCAACAGGATTTGTTGGTACGCATTTATTGCTGCCGGTTTTAAGTCGATTTGGTCATAATGATGTCGCCTACGCATTGCTTCAACAAACAGAATACCCGTCGTGGCTATTTCCAATTGAGCAGGGGGCGACTTCGATTTGGGAACGTTGGAATGGATGGACGCCTGAACATGGACCAGGCGATCCAAGCATGAACTCCTATGCTCATTATGCTTTTGGAGCAGTTGTTGAGTGGTTGTATGCGCATATGGCTGGCATTGCTCCATTGGAGCCTGGCTTCAAATCGGTCGCTTTGCAGCCATGTTTTGGCGAAGGGATTGATTGGATGAATTGTTCCTATCAATCGCCATACGGTTTGATTAAGAGCGAATGGAAGCGTAGCGGTGATAAGGTGGTCTATGCTGTCGATTTGCCCGCTAACACGAGTGCTCAACTACAGGTAGGGTGGAACGTCGATTCTATAGATGGCAGGGCCCTAGACGCGTTCAAGCAGTCACAGGACGGCCAAGTTATTTTGCCGGGTAGTCAATCGTATAAAATTGTATTAAGTAGCTGATCGTCGGAATGGGACGAAACGATACGTATTCGATTAATCGTAAAGCACTGTGATCTTGGTTTTTGCGTCGTTGATAGTATGCTGCTGGGCATGATCAGTGCTCAGTCTACTAATCGTGTATTACCACATTTGCGTTTAAGTGTTCTATTTTTTCTGCTGACCATGCTATTATTCAGTTTGTGCGCTTGTGTATGTGAAGGCAGCGCACGTGTAGAAAGTGAAAACCGTAGCATTGCCTATCCTGACCCGAGTTTAGATCTACGAGTCGATGAAAAGCCTGTCGAGGCACCGCCATCACATAAACAACGCCGGGAAATGGCAAAAAAAGTTTTGGCGATTTTAAATCAAAATTTAAGTCAGGGTAAGGCTAATTATAAATTCAATGCAAGTGGTCACGGTGTGCTTTTATCAGCTGCGGGTTTGGCCTTTTTAGCGACTGGATCGACAACTGAAGTTGGCGAGTACAGTAAGGGATTAACAGGTGTTTATAATAATGTAAAAGGCATTATGACGCGCAATCAATTCCAGTTTCAACCAACGTGGGGTTGCGCAGCAACATGTGTGTTTTTGGCAGAGTTGCATCGTGTTAGTAGTCCTGGGAAGAAGAAAGATGAAATAGGAGCATTGCTCAAGCAATATGCAGATAAGATCATTCAATCGCAAACACCTGTGGGTGGTTGGTGTCATGGATTTGAGAATGTAAAAAATAGTTTGGGCTACAGCCATTTTATGTTTGTATCGAGTATTGCTACACATGGATTGTGTTTAGCGAAACGCGAAGGGGTTCCGGTTCCGGATGATGTTATTCAAAAGGCATTTAAATATTTTGAGGATAGTTCAAATATTGCTGCTGGTCGCATTGGCTACAGTCCGAATAAAGGACAAAAGGGTATGGCTGGTCCAGGTAGAACTGCTGGCGGATTACTCGCTCTGCAAGCTGCTAACAAAATAGAGGATCCACTCTATGTAAATGCCAGCAAATATTTGCG
>JANQLF010000010.1 GCA_028280785.1 Planctomycetota bacterium | reverse complement strand
GGACAAAGTTATTTGATACTTTGATCCATAAGATGTAGCTCAAAGGCCTTCTCAAAGAGTAAGTACATGCCCTGCTTTTTATTTGAACCGCGCTGGGTTTTGGTGGCATCATCAACTAGTATTTTGATCGTATAGTTAGATCGCGCTACGCATGGTGCCTCCACCTTTTTCAGTTCTTTTTTCAGTTTATAGTAAGCATGACTATTGGCACCGCGATTCTGATTTAATTTCTTTTTAGCCTCGTCCACTTGTGCGCGTAATTCCTCAATGGCTTTCTTCACTTCTGGATCGGCAATCTCTCGCTCTTCGCGAGGTTCTTCGAGTATGACTTTCACTTCTCCTTCATCAAAACGCATTAACTGACCAAAGTTTTCAAACTCGTAGAGATCAAAATATTTAACGATGCGCTGCTGCTTCTCAGTTAAGGCCCCATCGACCTCTAAAACAAAGCGATCTATGATAGGATCCATATGCCCAGACATTCCTTCATATACGACAATATTGTCACCATTTTCAATTGTGAATTTTCCATTTTTGTAAATGTAATCCGTGTATTGGCGTTGAAGCTGCAATAAGCGTTTGTTAATAAACTCTTTAGCTTCTGCATCGAATTTATAGATACGGGTATAGACGTCTGTCAGATGCAACTCACCAGCATCATTCAACGCATAAGGCTTGGCGTGACGCAAATCACGATGAAAACGATTACCGTCACCGACTACTAATTCAGCTGGTAGGATTAAATGTTCTTCGCCATCGACACTCACCACCTCTGCCGTCAGTGAACCAACACAGGCGAACAATGCACATAAGATAAATCTCATAGTAGACCTCGACGAGGATTCTATAAGAAGCTCACAAATCACCAGAACATATCAAAAGCTTTGCTTATTTCGCGTTCACAGCTGGCGGCAGCAATACCCAAACCTTTTCTTTTTTAACGCGCTGTTCTTCCATTTGCCAATCACGGCCGGGCTCTTCGCGCTGCCAATCTGCTGTATCCTTTTTGTCTGCCTTGACTTTTGACTTGTTCAACTTGGCCAAGGTCGTTCTCACACCGGACTTTCGCGGCATAACTGCACCAACATGCGCTGACTTCTTTGAACGCGGCAAACGATACAGATCAAAGGGATTCGCCACTGAACTGTCGCCGTTACCCAACAACGAACTTGAGGATGACGGTCGCGCATCACGGTTTTTCCCATCAGCACTCAAGCCGATAAAGTCTTTCAGGCCGTTCTTCGACATCTTATAGCCACTACTGAGACCATTGATTTTACCAAAAACAATATTGCTGCCTATCAACGCCTTAGCATGACCACCGTGTATGCGGATTGCCTCATCTGATAAACTGTAGCAGGCATTATTAGCAAAGAGCACATTCTTTTTATTATTCCAATTATTTAGATGAGTAGCTTTTCCCTTATTAATAAATGTGTTATTATAAACATGTATATTATCCACCGACCCCTGGTGATCGATTGATTTAAATGCAGCAAGCCTCGCGTTTATGGCTAAATTGTTACGCACGATGGCGTCACCTTGGACTTGGATGGCATTATCATTCGAATTAAAGCACACATTATTCTCAATTAAATTGGTGCCCTTACCCTTCGAGCCATAGGCAATAATACAGGGGTAATTGCAATCATAAATCTTGTTCCCTACAATCCAATTATCATAAGACCCTTGCTTTACTTCTATCCCGTCGCCTTGAGTGCCATGACAATTAAACACTTCATTAAATGCAATCACCGAACTATGCACAACGGTCTTGCCATTATTACTACCGATGTACATCCCTTCTGCCGTGGCAGTCTTGGGACCGGGGTCATGAATTTTATTATGCGTAATATAAACGTGATCAGCATTTTGACTGTTAACAGTTATGCCAACATTATTGCCATGATGTAAATGACAGCGATCGATCCATATATGACTCACTCGATGTAAACGCATGACCGTAGAACCGCCCTTGAATTCAATACCACGAATACAAATGAACTGAGCTTTTTCTTTATCACTATGACCACCAACGCTAATGAGATTATCTTTAATGTTTGGTCGCGTAACTATAACATGGTGTTTTGGCGCTGCCGCTATCCATATTGGCCTTTTGGCATCACCTTTATGCAGCAAACTCCAATGTTTATTAACTGAATACGTACCACGTTCGATTAATAATTGCTCACCTGGTTTTAATCGATCAATAGTTTGCGCCAGAGCCAAACCATTTTGCTCAGGACTCTTAGACTTATTGTAGTGATGTGCCAATACTTTTATGGGCTTAATCTTTGACCAAGCAGGATAGATACTGCCACTATCCCATGGTTTGGTCTCAGCCGCAGCGAGCGAACAGTAGAGCACAAGCAGTAGCACAAAGCGCATACCACTATTTTGGTATGGTTTTCTAATGCGCAATCAGTGTAATTGATAAAATTTCACTGTGCTATCACTCTGCTTTATAACAATACGGCTATTTTAGCGCAGTGCCTTCGCCGTATAATTGTACGAGTACATCATCAATATAGACGGTCTGTTCTTTCTTCCCGTCCTTAACGTCGCCATGAAAGACTAACTTATCGAATGAACCAAATTTAATTTCTTTCCAATCAAACTTCTTATCGCCGATGCTGTGATTGATGTCCTTGCCATTGATTTTAATGATCAGTCCCTTGCGTGCATCGAATTCAAAAGCGAACTCATTCCAACCTTTGACGCGTTTAACTCGGATATGTTTAACCCATTTTGAGGGCGTTTCTGCTTTATCAGTGTGGCGATAATGGTTGATATAGTAATAATTAGCCCCATCGGCAAACGTAGCATAAAAGACACCTACACTTAATTCATATCCAGCCTTATTACGCAAGCCAAAGGATGGACCGCGACGGCTTTTATTCGGATCATCAGGTGTAGTTAAATCATCGAAGAATTTAACTGAAACTTTTCCAGTGCCGTCCTTTTTCTTAAACAATGGTAATTCCACATGCATACCGGGTTTAATAGCTATGGATCCCGAACCTTTTTTGGTGCTGTTTTTAGTATCGAGCTTCAATGGCTGGCCAATGCTGGTAAACAACTTCACCTCTTTCATTGACTTAAAGGTAAGACCAAATTTTTTAGCCGCGGCATCAGCCTGAGCATGACAAAAACAGGCAATGAAGAGAATAATGAGGTAGCGCATGGGATACTCCGTTCGTAAAGGCAGGAGGAATATCCCATTCAAGCGATGAGTCTAGTAATTAGCGAATCGCAATTGCATCAAGCTGTTCGGTGACAGCAAACAAGTGATCTAATGGACGCGCAGTAACTCGACGCGGAAGATCAATGTGGCGTTTGGTGGTATATTTCCCCCTGTGCCCTGACTGCCGTAGCCAAGCTCTGACGGAATATAAAAATCAAACTTTGCGCCCTCACGCATAAGCTGCAAACCCTCTGTCCAACCAGCGATAACTTGACCAACCCCAAAGCTTGCTGGCTTGCCACGCACA
>JANQLF010000085.1 GCA_028280785.1 Planctomycetota bacterium | reverse complement strand
CCCACGAAATTGGTTATCCAGTAATGATTAAAGCGACTGCCGGTGGCGGTGGTCGAGGTATGCGGATTGCCCATAACGACAATAGTTTGGTCAGTGGCTTAGTGAGTGCGCAGCGTGAGGCTGAAGCGGCTTTTGGTTTAGGCGACTGCATTATTGAAGCGTATGTGCAAAATGCGCGGCATATTGAAGTTCAATTAATTGCCGATGATCATGGTAATGTCATTACACTTGGAGAGCGTGATTGCTCTGTCCAGCGCCGTAATCAAAAATTGGTCGAAGAGAGCCCTAGCCCAGTTATTACACCAGAGCAGCGGCAACAAATGTGTGAAGACGCGGCTAAATTGGCAAAAGCTGCTGGCTATACTAATGCTGGCACGGTTGAATTTATTTATGATTTAGACCGCAAGCAGCATTACTTTTTGGAAATGAATACACGTATTCAAGTTGAGCATCCAGTTACTGAATTAGTTACCGGCTACGACCTTATTCGACAACAGATCTTAGTTGCTAATGGCGACGCTTTAGAAATGAAGCAGGAAGAAGTAACGCAAGCAGGTCATGCGATTGAAGTACGTATTAATGCGGAAAATTGGCAAGAAGGTTTTTCTCCGTCACCAGGTAAAATACAAATGTACGTTGCGCCAAGTGGTAAGGGCGTACGTGTTGATTCACATTGTTACGCGGGCTATGTCATTCCACCAAATTACGATTCGATGATAGCTAAATTAATTGTTCATGGGCGGGATCGCGAAGAGGCTATTCAGTTTTTAGATCAGGCATTGGACGAATATATCGTTGAAGGGATCGAAACGACTATCGGTTTTCACCAACGGTTAATTAATAATGCACGCTTTGTGAATTCTGATTATACGACGCGTTATATTGACGAAGAATTTTTGCGTTAATCGATAATGTAACCGCCAAGGCGGTCTGATATTTCAGCTAAACGGTAGACGTGTTCGTCTTCCGCTTGTACATAACTGGTTACATAATAGCCATCGTTGCTCTCTTTGAGATCGACTTTAATCATGCATTCTTGGTCATTGTAGCGGAAGGTGTAGTTGCTGACCTTTTCAAAACCGATTTCGCCAAACATATCATCGAAATAAGAAAGAGGCTCGCCGAAGTCGAGGACCTCATCGGGATCTACTGAGATATTAAATTTTCGAACTGATGTTGTTGCCATGGTCGGATGTCTTTACGTAAAATTCATTGTGAAGCTTAGGCTCTGAAAAAGTGTTTCAACTGAATTATATGTGTCATATGTGTATTACGACACTCGTAACTTTCTTAGTATTTATGTATTCATTGGTTATATAAAAAAAGGCGATCATTATGACCGCCTTAATTTTTATTTTCTTCTACAATCTACAGCAATTAGCGACGATGTTTACGTAATGCTAATGGAGGCCCGAGTACTTCATTTGCGATTATTGCAGCTGCAAGACCATTTCTGCTTTTAAGTAATTGTTGAACTGTTTCACTGGTTGAAAGCCCACTTATGTCACTAGTAACATGATCTTGTGTTGGAATGGCATAAGCATTGTCGATTTCTTCTTGTTGTTCGGCTAATCGTTCCTCGTGTAATTGCCGTTCACGCTCAGCTTTCTCAGCTTCTTCTTGAGCACGCTGCCGTTGTGCGGCAAATTCCTCAAAGGGGGTTAATTGCCTTGGCGCTGGCTCATGGTACTCGGGCTCTGGTTCCGATTGACGCTGTGGCGCAGGTTGCTGAGGCCGTTGCGCTTTTTGCGCTTCGGCCATAGCTTCCTTTATGCTGCGTTCGATTTCGTCGAATAAGCCCATGTAATTAGGTCATGCCTGAACTAGGATTGTCATCTGGATTGGCGATGTTTTCACGCATCTGCGTATCGGCCATGACGTTTTTCATGTTGTAGTAATCCATGATGCCAAAATTACCGCTACGGAATGCTTCGGCCATGGCGAGTGGTATTTCAGCTTCAGCCAAAACAACTTTCGCACGGTTTTCTTCAACCAAGGCTTTCATTTCTTGTTCACGAGCGACGGCAAGTGCGCGTTGTTTTTCTGCCATTGCTTGAGCGACTTGTTTGTCGGCGTCAGCTTGGTCAGCTTTTAAGCGTGCACCAATGTTTTCACCAACATCAACGTCAGCGATATCGATAGATAAGATTTCAAATGCCGTACCAGCGTCCAAACCGCGGTCGAGCACCGTGCGTGAAATATTGTCAGGGTTTTCTAATACTTTCATGTGGTTTTCAGCAGAACCAATGGTGGTAACAATACCTTCACCAACACGTGCAATAATCGTTTCTTCTGTCGCACCACCGACTAAACGATCAAGTTCGGTGCGCACGGTTACACGAGCACGAACCTTAACTTGAATACCATCACCCGCGATTGCATCGATGCTGCGGCGATCACCTGTTAATGAAGGTACATCAATAACCTTTGGATTCACCGAAGTATTAACTGCTTCGCGAACATCACGACCTGCAAGGTCAATGGCACAAGCTCGGTCAAAGTTTAAATCAATTTTAGCTTTATTCGCGGCAACGAGTGCGTTAACCACACGACCAACGCGACCACCAGCCATGTAGTGGGCCTCAAGTCGATCAGAGGTAATTTCGATACCAGCTTTTTTAGCTGTAATGCGTGCGTTCACGATAATGTTTGGATTAACTTTTCTGAAACGCATCAAAATGATTTGTATGATACCGACAGGTGCGCCAGAAGTGACCGATTGGAACCAGAGTCCAATGGCTGTCATAGCCCAGAAACCAAATATGATAACGATAAGAACAACAATGCCGATGCCCCAGAAAACAGCATCACCTTGAACAGTGTTGCTAGCCGAGTCGGCAAGTAGTGGGAATAAATCCATTTATAAAATCCTTGTTGAGTGGTGGTAAGGTGAAAACGAGTGTATTAATAGAAACTTGTACTGCAATTGTGCGTTAAGCGTCCTTGGGAATGATGACGTAGATGCTTGGTCCATCTATTTCGATGACCTTTACTTTATCACCAGTGCTACCTGCACCGCTTTTAAGAATGACATCGACTTCGCCCTTTTCGAAACGAGCGCGACCAGTGGGCATAGCATCAGTTTCCAAAGAGCCTATTGAACCAACTTCTACGCCACGTTCGGCGGCTACGCTTTCATAGCCAGCGTCGCCGTCTATAGACACTTGGCTGACCATGTTCGATTGAGATAAGCGTTTGAGGCCATAGCGAATAGTTATGACACCAACAATAGGCGTCAGTGCGAGCGCGCTATAAAATGCTCCTGGTCCAATTTCATAAGCCAAATAACAACCAACGCCTGCAGAGCATGCTGCAAGCAGGCCTAAGAGTCCGCCAGAAACGATGATGAGTTCTGCAAATAAAAGCGCAGCAGCAACGAGAATTAAGCAGATGGCAACAGCTAGCTGTAAGAATTCATTGCCAATCATCAATTCAGTTTGAACTGCTTCAGCAAGTAAATGGAGCATTAACTTTCCTCCTCGGATTTAACAGCCTCGACGATGAGGTCGCCATAGCGATGGTCGGTAATGAGAACTTGTTGACCTTCATCTACAAAAGCGCCGTGTTTTACGGTTGCGCTATGGCTCATGCCATCTTCCGTTTGGATCTGGCCGCTCGGGCGTAATTGCGTGAGCGCAGTCGCTGTTTTACCAACGAGTGTGTCTGAGGAGCTGTTACTTGCTTCGCTTGTTCCTTCAATCTCTGCTTGTACCGCAAGTCGTTGAAATGCGGGGATTTTAGGAGCTGCGATTAAAAATAATATTAATCCAACTACAGCAACGAAGAAGACAAGTACGCTGTTGGTTGCGGCATTGCTGAGATAATCGAAATAAAATGGACTGTCAAAATCGAATTGGCCATTTTCGGGCATAAAGGTTAAGAAGATACCTAGGAATGCGACCATGCCGCCAATAATTGCTAAAATACCGCCAGTAATCATAGTGAAAAATTCGATGCCGACTAAGGCTAAGCCTAGTACAATTAAAAATATTTCGAAATAACTAGCGAGGTCTTGATAATAATTACAGATGAAGAAAAGGGTGCCGGTTACAGCCGCAAGTGCTGCAAACATACCAACGCCTGCGGTTTTTACCTCAAACATAATAAATAATATTGTCAATGATAAAAACAGTGGTGCCCAAGCGCCAAGGGTACGCGCAAGCGATTCAGTACCAGTTGGGTTAAGATCCACCAAATCAGATTTCGAAGCGCCGATATTTGCATAGACCTCGTCAAGGCTATCGACTAACGATGTGGCAATATTTAACTCAACGGCTTCTTTGGCAAATTTAGTTACGAGACGATCTTTGCCAAGAATAGCTATGAATTGTTGGGTATCATCGATGTCAATGTCTGGGTGTTCTTGTAGGAATTGTGGTAACTTTTCTTCAATGACATACGATACTTTACCGTCTTTATGTTTTACCTTGTACAATTCTTGATTGCGGTCGGTCATTTTTTGCAGGAAGGCTGCGTTCCAGCCGCGTAGTGAGGCAGCTTTCAATAAATTGGCACGTATTGGACTCACCATTTTTTCTGGTGCATATTGAACACCTTCTTCGTTTACAAAGATTACGCCGATATCACCAATCGATGCTGCGGGCGTCATATGAATTTCATGGTGACCATAGGCAATCAGGGCACCGGCACTAATGGCTTTCTCGTCTATGAAGGCAATGCATTTCGGGTCATCAGGACCATCGAGACTTAAAAATTTAATAAAAATAGATTCCGCAGAATCAACGCGTCCACCATAGGTGTCGATATGCGTAACGATGTAGTCTACATCGTTAGCAATGGCATCATCGATTGCTCTTGATACATAACGTGCTTGCCATTCGTCGATCATTTCTTCGATATGAATGAATGCGACTTTGGGAGCCGTCGTTGTTTCTTCTGGAGCGCTTTCTGAAGTAATAGTCTCAGGGGTCGTTTCAGCTTCAGTGACAGCGGGTGCTGTGTCTTGCGCATAAACCAAGGTTCCGCCAACGGACAGCAGGCAGCCGATTAAGATAGATAAACAAATTTGTCGTAACATGCGTGACGATCCTATGTTGGTCAGGCAAGCATAGGTGCTGTGGTTTGATAAGATTGACCTGCATGCCTGCGAATAATCATAACTAAGATCTTGTCGAAGTAAGTGGCTGGCGCTACTCTCTATTACAGAACAGGGACAGTTGTTGATGCTGCGATGGATCTTGTTTTTTGTCCTCTTATTGGCCGGCGTGGTGGCGATTGGTTTTGGTATCTACATCGAACTAGAAGTGCAATATGAGGTTGGCAATTGGACTGGTGCAGCCAATTTATTGTATGGTCGCGAGATTGAGTCTTACCGCGAGCAGGTTTTGATTTACTTAATAGCCGGTCCGATCCTGTTATTTTTAGCATATGTTTGTAGGCCACGATTTTCTAAAAAAGTTGACGCTAAAACGAAGCGTACCGAACCCTGGACTCAACCCTGACAAGCATAGCGTGCTGCTATGACAAGTTCTTCGGCTCATGCATGGGATGAGCATGCACAATGGTATATAAAGCGTCATGGATTAAGTGGGGATGCGCATCATAGTGAAATTTTAATACCAGCCATTTTACGTCACTTGCGCATTATTCCAGAGATGCGTGTATTAGATTGTTGCTGTGGTCATGGTGTTGTTTCGCGCTCTTTGGCGTCACAGGGAGTTTCTGTGACTGGTGTTGATGGTTGTGAAGAATTTATTCGTCACGCACAAGCACATGCAGGGGACCATGAACACTATATGCAAGGTGATGCGCATGAGCTTGTGTCTCTTGTCGATAAAGGTGCTTTTGATGCAGCTTTATTAATTATGTCTTTGCAGGATTTAGATCCCATTACTGATGTGTTGTATGGCATTGTCCATGCATTGAAAATTGATGGGACTGTCATTTTGATTCTGACCCATCCAGCATTTCGTATCCCCAAGCACAGTGATTGGGCTTTTGATAAAAAATCACAAGTACAACAACGGGTACTTGATGCTTATCTTTCGCAGCAGGCCATTTCTATTCAAATGGGTGCTGGTGCTGATGCTCATACGAGCCCGCATTTTCATCGGCCGTTGCAGTATTATATCCGCAATCTTGGTCAAGCAGGTCTTGCAGTCATCGATGCCGAAGAGTTATGCACGATGCGTCGTGGTAGTCAGGGAACGAGGAGTGCTGCTGAAGATCAAGCACAACGCGAATTTCCTATGTTCTTGTTATTGAAAGCCCAGAAGATCTAGACTTCAGCTTATCCATGTACTTGAGGCTGCGCTTATGCGGTCTAACGTCTCTTTAACACTAGGAGGCGAGGCTGTGCCAGCAGAGCTCATAGACGGCAAGGCCATTTCTCAAGAACGCCAACGCGTGTTGTCGAAGCGTGTCGAGCAGTTGAGTAACCGTGGTGTAACGCCATGTCTTGCCGCTGTTTCGGTGGGTGGTGATCCAGCATGGGACGTTTATCAGAAACGTCAGGCTAAGGCCTGCGCCAATGTTGGTATTGATTATCGTCGAGAGACACTTGCTGCAAATGCAACGCAGCAGGATCTCAGCGAACGGATAGAAGCGCTCAATGCCGATCACGATGTTCATGGCATAATTATTCAAAGCCCATTACCAGGAAATTTAAATGCGCTGGGATTGCAGGCTCAGTTGAGTCCTTCAAAAGATGTTGAGGCAGTCTCACCAGCGAATCTCGGTTTGGTATTAGCTGATCGACATCAGGTGGCGCCATGCACTGCTGTTGCTGCAATTATTTTAGCCGAGGCGGCTTGTCCGAATTTCAAGGGTAAAGAAGTTGTCATTGTCGGTTCTTCAGTGATTGTCGGGAAACCAATTGCACAATTATTGCTGGCACGTGGTGCAACGCCAACCATTTGCCACATAGATACACATGATGTGGCAGCACATACCAAACGTGCTGATGTTATTTTTGTTGCAGTGGGCAAGCCAAAATTATTAAGCCCAGAAATGGTTAAGCCTGGCGCAATTGTGATCGATGTAGGTATCAATCAAATTACCGACGAAAACGGTAAGCGTAAAGTTGTCGGTGATGTCGATCCCGCTGTTGCCGAAGTGGCGAGTGCTTTAAGTCCGGTGCCGGGTGGAGTGGGTTCGGTAACGACCACTGTTTTATTGGAAGCGACCGTTGCTGCTGCAGAAGCGCAACAGGAATTGCGTCCAAGTTTAGATGGTCAGGTCCTAACCCATGCACTTGGTGATCGTGCGAAAGATATTCCACCAGATTTAGCTGACGACTTAGCGCGTTTAATGTCTCAGCATATGGTTCAATTGCCAGGTGATGCGAATTTACGTGGTCCCTTTGAGCGTCGCATTGATCAGGCCCCAGTTATTTTAGATGGCGCTATTGGTACTGAATTAATAGATCTTGGTGTTGATGTCGGTTCTATTGATCGAGCCAATATTGAACAAGCTGCGCTGGTTAAAAAGGTTCATCAAAGTTACGTGGAAGTCGGTGTTGATATTATTACGGCCAATACCTTTGGCTGTAATCGATTTCGTTTGGGCAGTGTTGATGAAGCCATTCGATTAGCGCAGGCGGGTATTCGTATTGCCAGGCAGGCATCACGTGGAAGAGCACTGGTATTTGCATCAATGGGTCCATTAGGGCAAGTTGTTGGCGCAGAGATTTCACCAGACGAGGCAGTGGATGCTTTCGCTGAAATTGCATTGTGCGTGAGCGATGCTGGTGCAGACGGTTTTTGCGTGGAAACAATGACGAGTACGGCAGAAGCGGTAGCTGCGATTAGCGGTATTCGACAGGTAAGTCGATTGCCAATAATGGTGACGCGTAATTTGCAGCGTGATGATGCTGAAGAAATTCAAGATTTTGTTAAAGCTATGGAACAAGCCGGGGTGCAAGCCATCGGTGTTAATTGTATAACTGGTGTGCGTTCATTAACGCCAATTATTCGTCGTATGGCTTCACTAACCGATTTACCAATTATTGCTCGACCAAATGCGGGGCATCCACAGCATATTGATGGACGTTATCATTATCACCTTGGGCCGGATTATTTTTGTAAAAAAGTAAAAGAATTTATACAAACTGGAGCACGTCTAGTGGGTGGGTGCTGTGGCATTGGTCCAAAACATATAGCTGCAGTAACACAAGTGCGTCAGGAATTACCGGAGCCACAAAAACCAAGCGAAGTGCCGGCGATTAAAATTTATGACCGCGAGGATGCTCATAATTGCCCACTTAAGAATGCTTTTGCGGCGAAACAATTTTTGCGCTTAGCAATGATGGCACCGATGAACTCAGCTGCACGGATTGAATTAGCCGAAGTGCTGCAAGACCTTGATGGCATCGGCATTTTAAGTGCATGGGGAAATCAAGGTGATGGGGTAGCGCCGATTGCGCGATTACGTCATTTACAGGATGTGAGTTCAGCACCCGCAATTCTAGAAATAGATGCACAGCAAGATCTTTTGGATATTCAAGAACAATTGCGCAATGCTCATTTGCTTGGCATTCACATTGTTGTGATTGACGCTGGGGTATTTAGTTCTCAACCAGTGCAGGCACATGCGCAGCGCGCACATGTAGAACCAATGCAGCTCATTCATTTAGTCAGGCAATTAAATAGTGGTCGGAACATGAGCGGTTCGCGTTTGGATTCGCATTGTACATTTACCATAGGCGTACGTGTCAATCCGAGTGATTGCTCACAATTGCAGCAGTTTGCTGACGCTGGCGCAGATTTCGCTTTATTGCAGCCAGTCTATGATCCTAAGGCGTTTCGTGCATGCATGAAAGGCTATGACCAGAGCTTGCCATTAATTGCTGAGGTATTGATTTTATCTGATTTAGAAACTGCTGAAGAGATTGATAATGAAATTCCAGCTTTGTCGGTGCCTCAACGTCTCAAAGACCGTTTATCAGCTGACCCCGAAGAAGACGTGCGCGGTGTTTTGAAGTTTATTGATTATTGGCAAGAGCAATTGGCTGGTGTTTGTATGCTGCTTCCTAATGAACAACATAAAGCAGCGCAAACCGTTTTGAAGCTGATGGCGCAAACCAACGCACCATCATGATTAAACACGTTTTTATTACCGGAATTACCAGTGGCATTGGGCGTGCGTGTATAGAGCGTGCAATTAAAAAAGGCTGGGTGGTGAGTGGATGTGCGCGTCGACAAGAGGAATTGGATAAAATACAAGAACGGTTTGGTAATGATATTGTCTGTACACGAGCGGACGTTTGTAATGAAGAGGAATTAGCGCAAGCGGTAGCGCGCGGTGTTGAAAAATTTGGCCCGATCCGAGCTTTGATTGCAAATGCTGGTAGAGGTGTCGATGGTGAATTGCTCGAATTAGATGTTGATGATATTCATGCAGTATTCGATACGAATGTATACGGAGTGCATCGCAGTGTCTTAGCATGTAAAAAATATTTCGCCGAAAAAGCAGCGGTGGTTGTTGTGTCGAGTGTTGCCGGATATTTAAGTATTCCGCGCATGGGTGCTTACTGTGCAACCAAACATGCACTTGAAGCCTATGTCGCTGCATTGCGTATGGAACTTCGTGATAAAGGCATCGCTGTGATGAGTATGTGTCCAGGCACTGTGTCGACTAATTTTTTTGAAGCTGCTCCTAAACCTGGCCAAGTATGGGATTGGCGACCAGGTAGCAATTTAACACCTGCCCAAGTTGCAAAAGTTATTATGCGTCAGGCTGAAAACCGCGGTCCTCGACGTGTAGTCATGCCATGGTTCGCACGTATGGCGGCAGCGGCTTATCGTGTTTTTCCTGGATTGGGTGAATTGATAATGCGTCGTGCTTTGAAAAAAATGCGACTCAAAGAAAAAGATATTAAATAGGTTTGTCTTCTAGGGGGATATTCAAAAGCGCTAAATATTTGCGTTGAAGATCCCACATTTCTTGGCGGTCATCTTCATGTTGATCATCGTAACCGAGTAAATGTAAAAGGCCGTGAATTACATAAAGAATCAATTCATGCGTGTATGGTTTGTCACGTTGTGTTGCTATTTTTTTTGCAACATCGACACATACAGCTAAATCACCAAGGTGGGTCAGTTGACTTTCTTCATCAATGCTTCCATCTGGGAAGCTCATGACATCGGTTGCATCAGGAACGTTAAAGTGTTCTTGATGTAAACGCGCGGATTCCTCTGAATCAACAAGCATGATGTGGAGTTGTTGATCATTGAGATTTTCATTTTCTAAAATGGCATTAACCACAGTTTGAATATCTTGGTGATTAAGATCTTGGGCTAGTTCGTCATTTATATAATGAATGCTGCAACGATTCACGATGCATCCCCACATAATTCTGCGAGTCGGCTGGAGCACCGGCGATATTTTTTGGCAAATGCCCAATCCCGATATTCGGGTAAAAATAAATCTTCTAGATTAATTTCAGATCTAATGCGCAGCGATGAGCGGTAATTATAGAGCGCATCAATGGCGTGGACAAAACGTAAGGCGATTAATTGGTCTGCGCAGGGAATAACGTCAAACAAATGAATATGCTGTAATTTCATGGCCAAGCGTCTTAAATTTACAATAGGGACATCAGTCAGTAGCTCATCAAATTCAGTCATGCTTA
This sequence comes from Planctomycetota bacterium, assembly GCA_028280785.1. Lineage (GTDB taxonomy): Bacteria > Planctomycetota > UBA11346 > UBA11346 > UBA11346 > JANQLF01. The sequence goes on along the minus strand of JANQLF010000085.1, from coordinate 2,053 downwards.
GACTTATGCCATCTTCCTCGGTAAAAGGTTCGGCGCTTGTTGACCAATGTATTGGGTTTTGATGCGGTGCTGGTCTACTGCGCTGACGGTAGTCATGACCAGGGACGTGTACGTCGGTGAATGTCGAAGCGATGCGAACGAGTTGGTCCTTAAATTTATCGACTGACATACGGCCTTCACCTAATTCACCGGGGACCGTGTTTGATGTTACTGCAATTTTACATCCTCGTTGAACAAGGCCATCAACTAATAAATCGGCCATGCGCGTATTGGAAGGGTCGTCGAGTTCGAATTCGTCAATACAGACCAAATCAGCGGCGAGTGTTTCTATAGCTTGGTCTGGACCTTGTATGATGGCCAAACTGATGGCATCAGCAAAACTACAGAACGTACCTGTTCCAGGCTTGGCATGAAACATGGCCGCTAAGAGGTGGGTTTTGCCGACGCCAAAATCGCCATCGAGATAGAGACCAGCGTGTTTTCCTTGAGACCATGGCCACCATGATTTTTTGCTCGATTGAACAAAGGTCTGAATATTGTGTACGGTTTCTTTTAAGCCTTCGATGCTTGGATCTATTGTATATGTTTCAAATGTTGCAGTGTCAAAACGCGGCGGTGGGACTAGCTCACTGCGTAGTGGTGGGGATAAGAGTTGGGCCTGAAATTCTTCGAAAACCATTGTGGATCATCATTTAATCAGTTGGGGATATGCAACTTGCCTAAGTACTAAAGGCCTATTATATTCATCTACCAAAGCCTTAGAAGATTTGGCATAAAGTGGAGTTTTATAATGCCGTATGAGAATGAATGGGTAGGTAAAGGTGTCATATTTCATTACTCAGATGTGGTCACGGGCTCAGAGATAATTCAATCGAATAGGGAAGTGATTGAAGACGAACGATTTGCTACGATGGAATATCAGATCGTTGATATGCTTAATGCGAATAAGTTTGAATGTACGCCAGATGAAATTAAACGCATCGCCCGTCTCGATATAGCGGCTGCGAAGAAAAAACCGGACGTGATCGTAGTTATTGTTACTGACCAAGACCTTATTTTTGGATTTGCTCGTATGTATGAGCAATACGTTGGCGACGAATCGACCTGGCAAACGGAAATATTCGATAATAAAGACGACGCTAACGCACGATTAAAAGAGCTTAGTCTTATTTAATTACCGCACTCAAGTGGTTGCTCGGTTCCAACTGAACTCGTTTCACTAACATTGCAAATGGCAAAGGCCTCGGCGAGGGCAGCTCGTTTATCTTCACCTGTTGACCAAAACTCATGCGCAACAAAGCCATCATAATTTAATGAAGCAATAGCACTACAAATGCCGCGATAATTAATTTCTTGGGTATCGTTTATCTCATTGCGTCCCGGATGACCTGCTGTGTGAAAATGACCGATACGATGAATGCCACGCCGGATATTACGAATAATATCGCCTTCCATGATCTGCATGTGGTAGATGTCATATAATAATTTAAAGCGTGGACTGTCGATTAATTCGGCCAGTGCAAAGCCCCAGTCAAAGTGATCGGCAACATAATTAAAGTGATCAACTTTACTGTTGAGCAACTCCATGTTTAAATTGATGCCTTTTTCTTCGGCGTAGGGCAAGACTCGTTTTAAACCTTGTGCACAAACAACCATGGCATCAGCATCAGTTTGCCCCGCTTGGCGTTCACCGCCAAAACAAATTAAACTCGGAATATTTTTCTCAGCAGCCACATCAATAGAGGCAATTAATTCGGCTTCAATGCGATCGTGTTCTTTCGGATCGTTTAACCCACAGGTGATACCATCATGCCCAGCCATGCTCGGCACGGTTAAACCACGACTAGCCATCATTTCACAAAAATCATCAAAGGGCCCAAAATTTTCACGACCCCAAATTTCAACACCAGCAAAACCAGTCTCTTTCACAAAATCCAAAAACGTAGCCAGGTCTTCAGACTCTTCGTAGAAACAGGGAATGCAAAACGATTGCTTAATCAACATAACTGCTCTCCATTGAACACCATGAATTTACAGCCATTTAAAACTAAAT
>JANQLF010000080.1 GCA_028280785.1 Planctomycetota bacterium | reverse complement strand
TTCGCCAAGAAGCCATCGAACACCAAGACTTAGCGGGTGATTGTCGTATTTTAATTGGCGCCGAAATGGATCCCGATCCCAATGCAGCTGATGGCAGCTTCGTCTGTGAAGTTGACTGTGATATAATTGTTTTATCTCCACATCGCATGCCCGACTGCGGCCTTGGCCATTGGGAATATAAAGAAGCCTTTCCCAATAATCGTGATGGCGATCGAGAACGTTGGCTAGATTGGTATGAAGCCTGCGTTGAACGTGGCGGTTTTCATATCCTTGGCCATCCCCTGCGCGAACCAATGATGCTTGGAATTATTGACCTCTCACAAGAGCAAGATTATCAACGTGTTAAGGAAATATTTATCAAAGCGCTGAGAAAAAATATTGTCTTCGAATTAAATCAAGGTTGGTGCCATGGGCTAATCAGCAATGGATTTTATGACGATTACCTGCGACTCATGAAAGAATTAAAATCACTTGGCATGCAGTTTTCGCTCGGTCCCGATGCGCATGCACTAGCTCACGCTGCTACTGCGCCAGTCACGCATCAAGCTGTTACTGATTTAGGCCTTACAAAAAATGATTGGTTTGATCCTAGCGTATTAAGCACAAGCATTAATTAATATTAAAAAAAGCATTGCGCTTGCGCAATTGAACCAACTGCTCGTATAAATCGCATTGATAAAATCTTATCTGCGTACCGGGCTGTGCTTGCGCCAGCACAGACATATCCAATACATTTACACAAGCAATTTTTGGATACCCACCGATACATTGCCTATCTTTGGCCAATATAATTGGCTGACCATCTGCAGGAATTTGTATGGAACCAAAAGCTATACCTTCGGACAACGGCAGGGTTTCCGGTGCCTGAATTATTGGCCCTTGTAATCGGATACCCATGCGATCACTATCACCAGTCACTTGATAGAGTTTACGCTGCAACTGTTCGCGCATTTCATCGCTAAACGACTTATGTTGGTACACAGGATAATAACCGATACGCAATTGTTTTTCATAGCGTGGAATAAAACGATCGGGCACTAAAACATTGCGGCATTTATCTGCCTGATAGTGAATTTCATCACCACTACTTAGGGCTGATCCATTTAAACCACCTATACCTTGGCGTGGCGTACAGGCACTACTACCGAGTTGCGCTTCGACCTGGAAACCGCCTGCAACAGCTAAGTAAGCACGCACTCCCTGTGGCGCATACTGACAACGCAACACATCACCTGCCTCTACTGAAAAGCTACGCCAGTTACCTATTTGTTTGCCATTTAATGTTGCATTGGTATTTGCGCCACAGAGCGCTACGGTCGTTGCCTGAGTAAACTCAGCGGTAAACATACCCATGCTTATTTCAATCTGCGCGGCATTATAATTATTTTCAAGTAATTTATTCGCCCATAAAAATGCATGCTCATCCATCGGGCCAGCAGGTGCAAAACCTTGACTTTGATAAGCATAACGACCCCAGTCTTGGATGCTTGCCATCACACCGGCTTGTTGAATACGCAAGGTCATGTGAGATCACCTCCCTGCGCTAAAAATGTATCTTTATCTATCGCCTCGAATTGCACTTTACTACCAACCGAAAAAATACTTTTTTGATCTTGATCCAATTGAAGTAATGGCATGGCCGTGCGCCCAATTATATGCCAGCCACCAGGAGAAACCTGTGGATACACGGCTGTTTGATTTTCGGCAATCGCGACACTTCCTGCAGGGACGTGCTTACGCGGCGTGCTTAAGCGCGGTATACGTAATTGCTCATCGATGTTTCCTAAATAAGCAAAGCCGGGCGCAAAACCTACAGCGTAGACATCATAAACCTGCTGTGCGTGTAATTGAATACACTCGTCAAAATTCAGCTGACAATGCTTCATCAAAACATCTGCATCCAATGCTACTTCTTCCCCATAATAAACCGGAATAGTTATTATTTCGGTCGATGTTTCTTTTTTATTGTTCAATTGGTAAGTATTTAGAAATTGAGAAATCTCTCGTTCCATGGACACGATATCTTTGACATAAAGCAAAATCGTGGTGTACGCTGGAACAGCATCAATAATCATCTCTGGAAAATTAGTTAATAAATCACCGCGTAACTGCGCTAATTGTAATGGACAATGTTGGTCGAGTTCTTTATCTAAATGAAGAAGCAACGATTGCTCGTTTATTATTTCTACGCGCACAGCTCATCCACCATTGATCGTAATAACTGAGCTACTTCAACTGCCAAAGCATGGTCACCATGAATACACAATGTTTGTACCGATACCGGTAATTGCTTTTGCTTAATCGTTTCGATCTGATTATTTTCTATGATGTCCTTAGCCTGCACTTGAATTTGTTCCAATGTTTGATGACTGGCCCCAGGTTCTGATCGCGGCAACAAACGACCATCATCAGTATAGGCGCGATCGACAAAGGCTTCATGAATTAACCGTATTTGATGCTGCTGGGCCAATGCCTCAAGGTCACCATGCTCAGGCACAGCCATCAACATAAACCGCAATGAATTATCAAATGCAGCGACCGCTTGCATTAATAGCGCTAAAATATCACGGTCGCGCATCATCATATTATACAAGGCACCATGTGGCTTAACGTAAGTGAACCGTGCGCCCATCGACGCACAGACACGTGCCATTAAATCTAATTGAGTCTGACATAAACGTTTTAATTCAGCGCTACTGAGATTAATTTCACGTCGACCAAAATGTTCTTTATCTTCAAAGCCAATATGCGCACCAATTTCAACCTGATGTTGCCGAGCTAATTCAATAGTCCGGCGCATACACGCCTCATCACCGGCATGGGCTGCACAAGCAATGTTAGCCATATGGAGATGCAGCATAATGGCCGCATCATTATCCAGACCCTCACCCAAATCACAGTTAATACGCATATACCTAGGATAGTTCTTAAATCCTAGGTATAAAGGCGTCTATTCAATTACAGTATACAGGGAATCTTCAGGTAAGGTGACCTGAAATGCTCCGCCACTGATCGCCGTCTTGGCCTTTCGATCAGTTCTATAACCATTCTCATCAAGAACCGTTGCTGTCTTACCACTGGGCAAAGTAATGGAACACTGAACGCGTTTTACGTTAAGTGGGTAACCACCGAGATTGGTAATCTTTTGATAGGGTCCATCAGGTTCTGTTTGAAACCCGTATGGCAAATCCCAGGTACCAACTTGTACCAGAATTTTCTTCGAAGACTTCAGTGGTTTATCATCGAGCGCAACGGCAAGCACGGTAGCATATTCATTATCGCAGGTAATTGAAATATCACCGACTTTAATCGTTCCGCCTTTGTTTAAAAAACCACCGGCTCCTTGGGCACGTGGCGTATTCACCGTTACAATGCCATTACCATAATCCCAATGTAATTCATTCGTGATAGAGGTAATCGTCTTCTTCTTATCATCGATATATTTCTTTAAGTCGACCACATTCAATTCACTTTTGCCATCATGGAATTCTTGGACCACAGGACCGACAAAGTAACTGCGTGGATCGACACCGAAGTTCGTATTTTGCGCACCTTCTTTATCACCAATCATTGACACCCACATATCATCCTTACCGCTGAGTGCATATATTTGTGTGCCCTTTAAATCATAGACGTCTTTTAATGATCGTTTTTCATATACAGCAGCACGCTGCGCTTCTTGCACATCACCACGACGGAACATGAGTGCTGTCGCAGGAAATTGCCCTAAAATGGATGGATTATTCAAGTCCCATACTGCCATCTGTGTCTGCCACTCGGATGCACCAAGAGCAAAGAAGTTCCAGCCATCAATACCCATCATTTGTGCATACGTAGCGATTAAAAATGGCCATTCACTGCGATAACGATTTGGTCGTGTCCAATTATTTTCAGTAATCATAAATGGACGATCGTTCGGCTGCGGGGTAGCTAATGGCGCTGGTCGCGCCGGTGGCTTGAGAGCAGATTTATAACGGTAAGTATCGTTTAATTCGATCGCGTAAAAGCGTTGTTGGCCACCTTTTTTATAATCGACACCAAAATAGGAGTTACGACATACCACATCACCAGCGCGGTTGGCATTGCGTTCAATACCGCCAAGGTTCTTATCATCAGCCGACTTCCAATTACTACCAACGATCATTTGGTCTAAGCCCAATTCATTGTTCAAATCATTCTTCATCTTGTCATAAAAATTGTAAACAGAGGTATGCATAAATTCGACTTGGTCTGCTGCGCGTACAGGATGACGCTGAGCGACAGCCCATTCTTGCGAGGTCAAATGGCCGGCGCCATACAAGCCAATGCGTCCAGCACTAAGATTATCCGGCGTATGATGCTCTCCCGTTTCGCCATTCCACGCTGCTTTAGCTTTTTCAAGGGAACCATATTTCTTTTTCAAAAAATCGCCAAATTTAGTCTCTATAATTTTTAACTCTGGCTCAGGAAATTCACTTGGCTTAAAGCGCCAGAAAAACAATCCTGTTTCGTTATGAATCTCAAAAAATGCAACTGCCGGCTCTTTGGCCAAGGATACGCCGGTATAGGGATTCTTGGCACCCATAATACGATTTACATATTTTTTGTAATAATCCTGAAATTGCTCACTAAAGAAAATCAGCGAAATTGCATTCTTACCTTTGCCGTAACCAGGAAACACATTATCATTTATTGGATTATGCGTATGCCAATACAGATGACCAAAATATGAATAAATACCCTGCTTTTTCAAAGCAGCAATGCCGTAATGCAAGCGCTCGAGGCGCTTTTTGAAGCGAGCATCATCACCTTTCACTTGGTCATTAAAAAAACCGCTAAACTGCATACGCACTAAATTCACGCCATACTTGGCTAAACGTCGCGCCCAGCGATCAATGGTTGCATTATCTGAGTTTAAAAACAATCCAGATTGAACCATCCAAAACTTAATCGGTTTACCACTGCCGTCGACAAAACCACTGCCACTGCGTTTAACAAAACCTTTTTCACCGGCCAACTGTTCATTAAGGTGGCGCATGTCGATTACTGATTCTGCTGTCAACGGATCGGTAGACGGCTCCCAGGCAAAATAACCGGGATTGGCTAAACCAGTTTTCTCACCTGGTTTCAACTTGCCGTTTGGCACAAACGACCCTTTAATTAATAAAAAGACGTCAAAGCATGAGGTCTTGCTTGCTTCATCGCTAAGTTCAATTTCAAAGGTGTGTTCGCCTTTTTTTAATTCAACCGTATCAACAAAAACCCAACTAGCAGTTAAATGCTTGCGTAACGTAACTGATTCCGCAAGTGCAATATCCCTCGTTATGTATTTCCATTCATTATCATTAAATCGCCATTTAAAGGGTCCGTGTTTCCAGAATTTGCGTGACCAAAAATTATAAGTTCCATCAGAAGGAACTGTAATTTGATATCTAGCAAATGCTTTTTTTTCACCATCGGTGTATTTACCTGAATTACTTAACCAGGCATTGCCAGAAAGTTTGGCAGCTTGGTCATCGTTGGCAGGTGAAAATTCGCTCTGTTCGGGGAAATTTGTTTCGGCGGTATGCTCACCTTCCCACCAAATCATATCCTGGGCATGCACAGCGGTCAGTAACAAAAATAGGGCAATCGCATATAAACATTTCATGAAGGGCTCCAAGGCATAAAGAAGACGTCGTTATAAGGCGCAAGGCACCTGCTTACTAGTCCAGTCATGTAAGATATCATGTTCTATACATGTATTTTATTTAACTGTATTTCTATTAGCAAATGCCTAAGAAATCTGCTTGTGACGTGCATCGAGTCGATGTCGATAATTTAATATAATATTAGTAATAATAAGTACTTAATATGATTAGTTATTGCATGCCATTCAAGGATACTACCTGAATTATTCCTGTATGCTTACCTGTATGTCATAAGTATATTACTAGACTACATGCATGACGTCCTACTCGTCGATGTGATCTCGCAAATAAAAGCCCAAGGCTCTACCTAAATCAGGGCCAAAAGCCTTAGCTGTTACCTGATTCACCTCAGCCCCAGAGGCAATCGCGTAAGGAAGCTCTATGGTGGTGCACAACTTTGTAGAAGGCAATTGCGCAGCCCAAACATTAATTCCTGCACCATCATTTGAATTAGCTCCAACATTCCAAGCCTCACCAAAGGGCAGATGGTTGTCATGACTAAATGGCAATGGGCCTTGCGTATGCTGTTCGACTAATTTTGAAAACACAATTTGTTGAGTAGCATTTTCTTCAAAACGTGAACCAACAAAATAGGTATCTTCATTATGCTTTCCGGCAATCCATGGACAATGCATATCAAAATACATATCTATTTCGTCTTTGCCCCAGTTGCCAGCCAATTGTCGAATCGCCGCGCAACTTGGATAAATACTCTCATCTAAATAATCACGACCATGATCACGTGGCGAACGCCCTTTTCCTTGGTCACCGTCCTCAACACCATCTAAATCAACGAACGGCACCAACAATATATCAACATGATCACGCAGATAAGTCGCTTCTGTACAATCAGATTGAAATAACCATTCAAGCAAACCTTCTATTGCATAATTAACCATCATTTCACAGCAGTGATGACGAGCGCTTATATGCAATCGACGCTGACGCTCTTTCCTTGCGTCTATAGTGTAATAATAATTTTGTCGACCACGCTTGGTAACTGCCAGCTCGTGCTCAGTCAAAGCATTTGAAAAATCACTGTGTTTTAAAAATTCTTGCCAACGTGATAGTTGATACGGCATAGCGTAAGAAAAATAGATTTCTGATTCATCATCAGCAAAGGTATAGGTGAATGCGTTATCCTGTACACAGTCGCTACCCAACCAAGACCAGGTCTCACAATTATCCCGACTTATTGCTGGCCCAAGACCCGCTAAGGCACGGCTCTTGGTAAAGTGAAAGGTAAGTTTTTTCCCTGCGGCGGCACCTTTAATGCCAAAACACCAATAAAACCAATCCCGATCAGTATCGCGTAATTCTTGATGCACATAGACATCATCACCTTCGATTTTCTCAACACTAATATTTCCACCTGGAAAATTCGCATAGATATCAATGGTCATTTATTCACCTCACTCAGCGAGTTTAGGTGATTATTACAATATACAAATGGACCATTGGTTATTGGAACTCCAACAACTAAAAACTACTCAAATGGATAAGTGATGTGCTTCCCTGTGAATAATGGCAATGCCATTTTGGCCATCACTGCATGACCGCAGAAATCAGGATGACAGGAGTTAGCCAACCACGCCCAGCCAAAGGCCGGTCCTTGGTGCACAAAGATTTTAGTGATATCTACTGCTGCGACTTTTTCTTCCTGACATAATTCCTTAAGAACTTTCGCTACCGCGTCGGACTGCTTTTCCAAACCATTAAACATAGTTGGACCCATTAGAATAATTTGATCAGTTTTGGTTTTCACACGTTTGATTAATTTACGCATGTTTTCTTTATAAGTAGCATGTGGCGTATTAGCCCAATTGAGATCATTTGCTCCAAATTCTAAAATCACTAAATCACCAGGCTGCGCATTGGCAACAATTTCCTTATCAACAACAGTCAATGCTTTTTCTGCCGTCCACCCGCCATGACCGAAATCTTTGACTGTAATTTTTGACCCATGATTTTTATTCAGCTCTCGTGCAATTAAGTTAAAGTAAAGATATGGCCTGATGTTCTTGATATTCCAATTGCCACGCGCAGCCTGTGCACCTGCGGTAACAGAGTCACCAAGCACCAATAAGTTAAACG
>JANQLF010000278.1 GCA_028280785.1 Planctomycetota bacterium | reverse complement strand
CTTCAAGAAAAGCAGCTTTTTCTTCGTCCAATTGCGTGGTCTCAACATCCTCAGGAAACGCCACGGTAAATTGAATGCAGGTACCTAAACCTTCATGTGCAACTGCCGCTTCAATATTGCAGCGTAGACGAATAAGCACCGCCTGCCCTTCGACTTCACCTTCGGCGAGCCGCCATTGGGGTTCAATACCTATCGTTTCGCTTATCGACATGGCAGGGTTATCTTACGTCGGGAGCAATTTACAAGTCACGAAGTCCTACAGTAATATAATTCGAAAGCTCGCTCATGCCGGGACGGTGCACTGTCCTGTGCACCAAAAAAGAAGGTGGACTAGATAGTCCACCCTCGTTATTTTTTGCGGGGGCGCTGCCCCCGATCCCCCACAGACTTTGTCCTTATTATTTTTCTTCGCTTAGGCTACGAAAAATTCAGCCATAGTATGGCTGACCATGCGTCGGCGTCTGGAGCCTGCGCACTGCTCGGCTCTAATCTCCTTCTCCATGGGGATTGGGATGACCGATTAATGTTCGTTGCTCGCGATTTAATTCGAGGATGTTCATGCCATCGCCTTCGAGGTTGCCAATTTCTATATCAATGACAGAGCCGGCCTTGGCTTTTTTAATGTATTTTTGATGCCATTCGTTGGGTTGCCAACGACCGCTTTCTTTATTTTTAAACCAACCATGTTTCACAATCACCATCTTGCCTTTTAAAGATTCGGTGTGACGAGCTTTATTATTTGGCCAGGTCTTCATCACTTTTTCGATGCGAATAGCCAAGCCGTTTTCATTGCCAGAAATAACCTTGGCTCTGACTAAACCGCTGAAACCACGAGCACCTTCTGGAATATTCGACTTCGGTTTATTTTCACCACCATGTTCACGGGCTTCACGTTCCTCATGTTCGCCGTGTTCACCTTTACCAATAAGCGCACGCTGTTCACGATTTAATTCTAAAATGTGAAAGCGGTCACCATCACCGGTTTGCAATTCCAAACTAATGCGTGATCCCCTTTCTACTTTCTTCATATAATGCACATGGTTTTCATTGGGTTGGTATTTGCCGGTTTCACGATTTTTAAACCAACCTTCGCTGACAATTATTTGTCTGCCAACTAAAGATTTTGGGTTCCTTGCTTTATTTGGTTTCCACAAGCGTGTTACCTTATCAACTTTCACTAATATTTTGCTTTCACCTTTTTTCAAAACTGTGCATTGGACCTGACCACTAAAGCCATGGGCACCTTCTGGGATATTGGCTGCACTTAGACACACACACAAACCGAGTAAAGCAATTACATTGAAACTTCTCATTGGACACTCCTGGGCCTATTTATAGCCATTAACTGCTTAGTCACAATTCGAAAAGCACCCACAAACTGAGCTGTATTATTGCCCTAAGTCCTTATATACAAAGCACTCACCGGTGCTGCCTCATTTTGCCACACAATTCCTAGTATTCGAGGTCATTACCGTCGATCTTGCGACGGCGCGATTTGATATCCGAGCGTTTTTTCTTGGTCTGGATACGGCGTTCTTTACTACCACGCGTTGGCTTCGTCGCCCGGCGTGTTTTGGGTACGATTGTCGCTTTGATAATTAAATCACGCAAACGATTGAGCGCATCGCTTTTATTCTGTTCCTGACTGCGAAAACGCTGGGCCTTAATCACAATCCACCCATCACTACTGATGCGATAATCTTTGAGTTGAAACAATCGCGATTTTACTGCTTCAGGTAATGGCGCTGCTGGAATAAACATGCGTAGATGAATGCCGGTAGCATTTTTATTAACATGCTGTCCCCCTGCTCCCTGCGAACGTATCGCCGAGATCTCTATACAAGACATGGGTATGCTGATCTGATCATTTACCTGCAACATGATGCGCGCAGCCTGTGTCTATACATGTCTTTTGCAAAGTATTTGTTTGGCGCTTGCGCTTGATTCTGATGAATTGATTATTTTAAACATGTTATCAGCCGAATACATGCGTCCGAATGATATCGTTAAAGCACGTGAAGCATCATCGTGTGCGTTTATTCCTATTTCACCAAGTTTTGAATGGCACAGCTATCATTTACCCTTGGCCGTCGATAGCCTGATTGCAGAAGAGTCTAGCAAAAAACTCGCTGAACATTTCAATGGCATTTATTTTCGCACACTATCCTGTGGTCTTGATGTATGGCGTAATGACAGCGAAAAAGAAATGTGGGGATTAACAGAAGACACTTTTGGAATGAATTTCAAAGACGTGCCCTTACAAAGCGAATATGCGACTAAGGACGATCTTGCACGCATGCTCGAAAATAGACTCGATGCGGTTCGGGGATCGGGATTTAACAACATTTTTGTGGTTAATCACCATGGCGGCAAAGGCCAACAGGATACAGTTGATGAAGTTTGCGCTATTTACAGTAAATCCCATCAACAAGATATTTTTACGCTTAATACGGCACGGCTATGCAGCATCGGCAAAGAGCGTGAAGGCATCCAGTTTCGCGTCGGCGGTCATGCTGGTTTAGTGGAAACACTTTATGTCATGGGATTTCGACCAGACTTGGTTAATACCGATGAATTACCGGAAGGGGCGCTGCGTGTTAATGAAACCGGCATCTTACATTCCGAAGCTGACATTGCCCCTGAATTTAATCCACGTAATTGTACCCAGGCAGATGCCGACGCTGTTATTGAGAATTTAATGGGTAATATGATTAAACGTGTCGAGGAATTAATCAGCTGATATGCAATACCTCATATTAATTCAAAAAAATAATGAACGTGAAATCTCAACACGTGCTTGGGAAGCATTTTTTGAACTGGCATCCCAAAGCGGTATGTTTCGCGGTGGCAGTGCCATTTCCGATCGTCAATGCATCGGTAAAGAGACATCACATGATTCAGGTGCGTATCTCGGAGGCTTTATGCGTTTTGACGCCGATGATTATGCAGCACTGCAGGAATTACTCGAAAAGCATCCTGTCGTCACCCATGGTGGTAGTATCGAAATATTTGAGATGCCAAAAACTTAAATAATAGTTCTGGCAAAATAGGATAAGTCTTTGTCTTAGTATGAGTCCGTCGCTACGCTCCTTTTAGAGAACGAATCACCACACTAAGACTAAAGCCAAGGCCAATACTCATACCAGTTAGCTATAAACCATACAATTCGGGCCGCGCATCATCCAAAACTTTATAATGTCCAATGCCATCGTTGCGCATTTGCGCTAAGCGTCCCGGATATATTTCGGTAGAAATCATACCCTCTTTACAACTGGTGCGTTCAATCAGGCATTTGCCATCGGGGCCAAAAATTGCTGCATAACCTGGATGAAATTCACCTTTACTGGTTTCACCGACCGGTTCCACATACAAAGAATACACCGAATAATCAAAGGAACGCGCACGCCAATAACAATGCACGTGTTCTTTGCGTTTTTGAATAACCGCGTCTTTGCCGCCTTCTTGTTCAAGATCTTTAAGCCACATACCGTTACTGGTTGGTGTCAGTAAAACTTCAGCACCCTTACGCACCAATGATTCGCTCGCTTGCGGGAACGCACTATCATAACAAATCAAAGTACCGGTTTTCATAAATCCAAAGTCTTGAATAGCTAATTCATTGCCTGCTAAGCAATGTTCTTTTTCCCAGCCCGTGCGATGACATTTACGATAGACCATGCGCACGCCATCACCGACAAAGGCCTGCGACACATAAAAACCTTCGTCTGTTCGTTCAATAAAACCAAAGCTGGCTATACAACCAAGTATTTCCGCGCGATTTGCAATTTCTTCAATTGCATCGTCATCAAAACGCAATGCAGCCTGCTCTTTAATATCTAAATCATAACCTGACAAAATACCTTCAGGGAAAACAACTAATTTAGCCGTGCGCGATGCCGCTTGCTCTAACCATTCGATGATCGCATTTTTATTGGCGTCTATATCACCGTACTTGGGATTTAAGGTTACTGCTGCAATACGAACCGCATCATCTGACATAAGTGCAAACTACTACGTCTCAGTGATTATACTAGTTTGCGTCCGCTTGCTTTGCTTCGTCATAGAGTGCCTGCAGCCATTTTAATTCATCAGCATCAAGCGGACCCTGGGCAATTGTAGATAAGTTGACTGTAATCCACTCGGTTTTGCGCAAACCAATAATCACATGATCAATGTGTTCACTAAATGCACTAAAGCGCAGCATCGCCGCAGCTACACGATCGCGCTCCGTTTCTCCAGCAATCTTACACATTTTATCTAATAAATAACCGCGATTAAACGGCGAGGTTGCCAGGTTCGACCAGCCCATTGCTTTGCTGGCTGCAAATTGATCACTATGCGGATTGGCAATATTACATGGCATGACTGCAAAACTAAATGGATTATCAGCACCAAATCGTTCTTGTGGATTTGCTCCTGCACCCCAAACACCGAGCGATGATACGGCAGCATTTTCTTGCCAGGTTTTGGCTAAGGCAATTTGCTTGGAATCTTCTTCATCATTAATGGGATGAACGACAAGCGCATCTATGTGATTAGAAAACAATTGTTCCTGAAACAAACTTAAATGCTCTGCAGCATAAGGCTTTGGACCAGTAATATGTTTGCCATCTTCAGCGATGAAAAAATTCCAAATAATAATGCGCGCTTCATCACGACGATTTAAATCATTTAAAATTTTACCTAAGGCAATGCGCTCGGGCTCATAGGTCGTGTCAAAAGTATTAATACCTGCATCTAAACACGCAGCGACGAGTTCAACTTGTTGATCATAAGACAGCGCATCGTCATTACCAAGTTCTGCAATAAATGAGTGGCCACCGAGAATCAAACGTGAGGCATTCAATGTAGTCATAGTATTATCTTAGTGTTTATTACGCCACTGACTAGGTTGCATCCCAAATTCGCTGCGGAAGCGCCTACTAAAATGTTCTGGGTCATTAAAACCACTTTGTGCGGCAATCGCAGTAATCGACAATTTACTTTCTAGCAACAAACGCTGTGCCTGCGTAAAGCGCAGCTGATCTAAGAACGCCTTCGGTGACTGACCAAAACGTTTTTTAAATTGGCGGAATAGAGTGCTGCGATCTACATCGAGCCGGCTAGCTAATTCGTTGATGTGAATATTTTGGTGAAATGATTCTTCTATGAGTTCTTTAATGATCAAAGCGTGATCAATAGCCTCATAAACTGGCGTACTCAAGCTGTCAATAATTTCCCAGGCAAAGGCAATGGGAAAAGATCTGCTTAAGCGTTGTTGCCCATCAATGATTTGCTGCATGCGTTGCATTAGCAAGCGTGATGTCATCGCTGGCATGTGATTAACCCGAGCTGCTAGAATCTGTGCTTGGTCAAGGCGTTTTGCTGCTCTACTTCCTTTAACTGTAAATCGCAATAAGCACACCTTGTCTGCAGACCAGTGTAGACGCATACCTGGGGTATAACGAAAATACTGATCTTTGTGTAAGATTAATTCCTGATCGTTACACATGAGTTGTCCCGAGCCACTGAGCACACACAGCAAGCCTTGTGCAGAGGTTCGCATTGCCTGAAACTGGTCGTCATCTCGATACACATGGGCCATGCGTACAAAAACTTCACCGCTGAGAAATGAATCTTTCTCGCCCGGGCTCAACATACGTGATGATCTTTGCAACATTTCCCTGGTTATAGCAACATAAAACCTATTGAAAACACTAATATTTAACAGCTATTATAATATCAACGCATCTAAATACGGGGTAGTCTATGAAACGCGCAAACATTTTAGTCATTCACACCGACCAACAAGCCACCTGGAGCGTAGGCGCTCACGGTGCTACCGAAATTCAAACCCCGCATCTCGATCGCATTGCCCATGAAGGTGCCGCGTTACATCATTGTCATACCGTCAGCGCCGTCTGTACACCGTCGCGCGGTTGTTTAATGACCGGTCAATATCCGCACCAACATGGAGCCTATTTAAATAATATTCCATTAAATAACGACGCACAAACATGGGCCATGCAATTCCGCGACGCTGGCTATCGCACAGCCTATGTTGGTAAATGGCATTTAGATGGTTCGCTGCGTCCTGGGTTTATACATCCTCAGCGCGGCTTTGGTTTTGATGATACGGCACACATGTTTAATCGTGGCCATTGGAAAAAAATGTTTGATCGCCCACAGATTGGCGAACCTGGTATTAGCACCGATGTTGCCGAAGCACCTGAAGAATTTACCACCGATTATTTAACTGATAAATGTTTGGATATTATTAAACGCGATGATGATCGTCCCTTTTGCGTCATGCTCTCTATACCCGATCCACATTCACCTTTTGAGGTGCGCGAGCCCTACGCCTCAATGTACAATCCAGATGATATGTTGTTACCTGAATCCTTACATGATGAACAGCGCCCAAGCTGGATTAAACTCAACGATTATAATTGTGGATTTCGTGACCAGCAAAACCTAAAACGATTACAACGCGAAAAAGCCAAATATTTAGGCATGGTTTCTTGCATTGATGATAATGTCGGTCGCTTGTTGAAATGCTTAGAAGAGCAAGAAGAGCTCGATAATACGCTTATTTTATTTACCGCTGATCACGGTGAATATCTCGGTGAGCATGGTCTCATGGGTAAAAATTCCATGTACCGCTCTGCCTACAATGTGCCATGCTTAATTCGCTATCCAGAAAAAATCAAAGCGGGTACACAGTTGGAACAGTACTGCACACAAAATGATTTAGTTAACACGCTCTGTGAATTAGGCGACGTCTCTGTCCCCGCTCAAAGTGCCGGTCGTAGCATGGTCGATTTATTGCATGGAACCACGCAAGCATGGACTGACGAAGTCTTTCAACATCACCCAAGTTTTAATGCAGCCGGACTCATAACCCGCGATTGGCACTTGTTCCTACACAAAACTGGAGAGCACCGCTTATTTAATACCAAAAACGATCCAGACGAATTACACGATGTTTTTAATAGTGAACCGGAAATGGTAGAACAGATGTACAAACGCATTTTAGAGCATCATCATTCCATTAATTCACCCGCATACAGGTGGCTTTCGACTATTCTATCGAAGCTTACTATTGTACTCGAATCCTAAGTTTATTTTAACGACTTCCGCGCTTTTCTAAAATTTCTTATGTACCACATTCCAATACCTATGCCTATAAATGCGCCGAGGTACGAATAATTGTGCATGGTCCCAGCTTGTAAAAACGCAGCGCGATTGCTGACGCCTTCGGGCACTTGGTAATGTGGCGCAAATTGATCATCGATTGCAGTCAACGCCCATAGCAAGGCAATCAGTCCCATGCTCAGAGCACACGCTAAAACAATCCCAATACCGCGGATCAAAGCATTCATCGTTTGTCTCGGTTCTGAAATTCCCAGCGTAAGCGGAATAAAAAGAATAGCTGTGACCCCACCCATCCACCACGATGCCGCCCAACCGACCAATGCTGCACCTAAACGATCATAAAAATGAATCAGGCCAAATTGTTGGAATTTAAAATGGGTAAAGTATTCGCTGCTCACCGTATAGGAAATTTGGTTATGCAAAATTCCGTAAATGCCTGCAATCAGACAAGCACATGGAATGCTAAGAATTACAATGAGCGCTTTGTTCATACACATTTAAACGCTGCGATTAATTATGTGTTCACAATTTTTCCAACCTGCCCTCATCCAAGTTCACTCTTTCTAGGTCCGAGGCATATTACTTTGCTTCTGGTTTGTACCAACAATCTATCAAACGCTGCTGCTACAATTAGTATTCTAGATTTAAACTCTCTCTCATATTTCAGCTCTCCTGTTTCTATATCATAACACCGAAGGAAATTTCCTTGGTATGAGTCTTTATCAGAAACCCATAAATTTGGCCCTGACACTACTCCAGATTCGGTCCTCGTGCTATATTCCAACTCATTTTCCCAACATATTTTTCCATTACCGAGTTCAATACACTTCATTTTGGATATTCCTCCATAGCAAAGACATCTATCACCGGTCAGGGTAAAATAGTAATACTCTTCGATATCAATTTCCCAAATAATCTCTAGCTTGTTCACATCAATCAGCACAACCCGTCTATCTTCTCCTCGCTTAAGGGCTAGCACAACATTCCCATTAGACCCTAAGATCTCTTGAATCATAGGGATTGAAAAGATTTCATTTGTTAAATATACATCGGAAAACACTTTTAAGTCATTGTTCTTTTCCTCAACTATAACTGACTTATCTCCCACAATAGTCCAACCAGAAAAAACAGGGCGTGTTTGTACTATTTCAAATCTTGGGATTTCATATATGTCTATTGGACCATCTTCTTCTCGATATAATGTTAATGAATTTCTATTGAAGTTTCGGCCTGGTAATTTACCTAGGGGTAGAGATGACACGACACCGCCGTCATCAGGCTTTCTTAATTCCATGTCTGAATCTGAGTAATAAATGAAATAATTATTTAAATATTGTAAATCGGAATTACCATTTAAAGTCCATTTTTCTTGCCCGTTTATTAAACTCAATCCAACAGTTGAGGTGTTTCCGGTATCAATGTAATTTTTTTCCTCTAAAAGTACTAGTACATTTCTGTCAATACAAGCAATTGACTGAATGTCTTTGCCAAAAGAAATTTCCCATTTTTTATACAGCTTGGGCTCTATGCAGTGATTATGATACCTATAAACAGGGGTAATTTCTATATTACTCACCCTATTAAATTACATAAATCGAGGTGCTAATCAATTAGATATCTAAAGGTGCGCCCTCGCGTCCATAATCATCTTCATGGCGTATTTGATCTTCAACTGTCCAATTACCAAAACACACGACCAACATGCGAAAATCGTGCTCTTCAGCCCAAAAACGATGTTGTTGGCCTGGCTCTACTAGAACTTCGTCGTTGGCTTTGGGTTTTATTATTTCACCATCAATCTCTATGCAGGCACCGTCATCTAGTAGATGAAATAACTCGTAACGGACTTGATGTGAATGCAAACTCGAGCGTTCGCCTACTTTGACATGGGTTAAATCCACGCTGCATTCTTGATTACGCACCAGCATGTGAATATCGCCCCAAGGACGTTCACTTTTTATAGTCGTTTTACCGTTACGCGGGTCAGCCATCTTAGGCTCGTGATTTACCGCCAGAAATATTAACCGTCGTACCGTGAATATAAGCTCCACGATCGCTGGCTAAGAAAACCACTAAATCAGCGACTTCTTTTAATTTACCGGCACGTGCTAATGGAATGCTGACTTTTTCATAAGAGGCGCGTAATTGGTCAACAGTGATGCCACGTGTATAGGCAAGCGCGCGCTCGTATTCGTCATTACGTAGTGCGGTTGCTTCCATAATACCTGGAGCAACACCTACCACGCGAACACCGTGCTTACCTAATTCTTTGGCCCACGAACGGGTCATATTATAGCCCGCTGCTTTGGTAGCGGCGTAAACACTCTGGCCTTCACTGCCTTCCATCCCGGATTCGCTGTTGGTCATAATAATAACGCCGCCTTTACCGTCTTTAAGCATGGCGCGTGCAGCAGCTTGGGCGCATAAAAATTGGCCCTTCATATTAATCGTGACGACTTTGTCCCAAACGTCTTCGCTTAGTTCTTCTTTACCATCAGGGTCAACTAATAAGCGCGGAATATTAATACCAGCATTATTAACCAAGACGTCTAAGCGGCCAAATTCGCTAACCGCGGCATCAACTGCTGCGTCGACCATCGCTTTGTCGGCAACGTTACAAGGGGCAAACAGCGCATTCACGCCGTATTGTTCTTTTATTTCGGCAACGGCTTTATTGCCGACCTCTTCATTAAAATCGGCCACAACAATATTAGCACCGACTTCAGCAAGTCCGTCAATAATCGCGCGACCAATGCCAAGCGCGCCACCGGTTACCATGACTGTTTTTTCTTTGAGGCCGACCCAATCCATGTTTGTTCCTTTTTTGACTACTTATTTTTTACCGAAATAAATATCTTCTAAACTCGCATGCTCGCCCGGTGCACCAAATAATGGTAGACCGCGTGTACTCATGACGTTGCCCAGATTTTTAACATCCTCATAAGCAACTTCTTTAATGCCAGCGCCAAGCGCCATCGCACCAATAATATGCTTGGCAGTCATCTCTAATAAGTCAGTACACATCTGCGTCCACTTAATGTCACCATGGGTCATGATTACCAAGCCATGATTTTCCATTAAGAAGGCATTATATTTTTTAACGAAGGGTAAAAAGTTATCAGCCAAGCGTTGGGTTAATGGCTCACCATAAGGAACAACCGGAACGGGACCGACTTCGGTAATGGTCTCTGGGTAGAGCGGCTTCATCAACCAATTTTCACCTTCGGTAATTGCAAAGGAATTAGTGTGCGGCGGGTGGCAATGCAGAACCGATTGCACATCTGGGCGCTCGCGGAAGAAATTCACATACATCGGTGTTTCGCCAGTGGGTCGGTGTGTGCCCTCGAGTTTTTCACCCTTGGTATTTAAAAAGACCACATTGTCGCGGTTCACATCGCCCTTATTGCATTGGGTCGGTGTGATCAAAACCACATCTTCTTCCAATTTCCATGCCAAGTTACCGCCATGGCCTGTTACGTATTGATGGGCTGCCAAGTGATGGCAGACGCGGATAAATTCGTCGACTTTGTCGCTGTGTTTTTCGAGTAAGCTCATAACTAGCACCTTCGTTCAAAAACGATCATTAATTGAGTGAATTGAGGTTCTATATGATCGTATTTGAATGTCTATATCTTATTTATGATTGACTTTGATCGTTTTCTGGCATATTGCGCCCATGATCGAGCGCGAACGCCATCAACAGATAATCGACCAGCTACACCAGCGGCGCTTTGCTAGCACCATCGAGCTGTGCCAGGCCACCGGTGCATCCGAGGCAACGTTACGTCGCGATTTGGCTAAGCTTGATAAACAGGGTCTGATTCAACGCGTCCATGGAGGCGCCGAATTAATTGCCAGCGCTGATCTACCAAGCGTCGGTCCCTATGGTGAAGCCGATCAACTCGATGCCAAAATGCGTATTGCCAAAGCGGCTGCCGACATGATCGAGGACGGTGAAACCATAATCATCGATAGCGGTTCAACTACCTTTCAAATGTGCGGCTTTTTAAAGCAACGCCAATTAACCATTTTAACTAATTCTTTTCCGATCGCTGAGCAACTCTACCATCACTCTGATAATACCGTGGTCTTAAGCCCCGGTGAAATTGCCCGCCATCATCACGCTATATTTAATCCCTTTGGCGAAGATTACTTTGCGCATTATTCCTGCAGCAAAGTATTTTTAGGCGTTCAAGGACTGGATGAAGTGGGCGTGACCAACGTCGATACCCAAGTGATTCAAGCTGAACAACAAATGCTACGTCACGGCAAGCAACGCATCATCCTCGCTGACTCGAGTAAATTTGGTCGCGAGGGTAACCTGAGATTGTGTAGTTATGAAGACATCGACTGCATAATCACCGATAGCGGCATCGATGAACAAACAAAAATGATGTTAGCCAAACGAGCCTTAAAGCTCATTATTGTATAGAAAAATCAGGTTAATTTTTTAGCATCTGAAATACGGCAGCCCTGAGCGGAATCTTTTGTTAAGCAAAAGTTCAGGAACATAGAGTGAGCAAAATGGCGATAAAATCGAGCAAAGCGAGATCGCCATGGCGCGAAACGAATGTGACGTGAAAGTAGTTGTCGGCATCTGTCAAAGAATAGATGGCTTTGCTGTGTTTGCTTGTTTTACGTAAGTATGCTGCAAGCACTTACGTCACTCAGTCAGGCACCTGTTCACTAAGTCTAAGTCATTGCTGGCTTGGCTTGAACTCTTACTAGTCTTCGGCGTTAAGCTTTTGGGGTAACATATGATAAGTACAAGTACCAGTCAGATCAGCGAAACCTTTGTTGATCCAATTCGTGAACGCGTTTCCAAGGTCGTGGTCGGCCAAGATGAAGTGGTCGAGCGCATCCTCATCGCCCTGCTCACTGGCGGGCATTTGATCTTGGAAGGGATGCCAGGTCTGGCGAAGACCCTCTTGGTCAACTCGGTTGCCAAGGCCATCGATTTGGAATTCAGCCGCGTTCAATTTACCATCGACTTATTGCCTTCCGATATTGTCGGTTCGGAAATTCTTGATCAAAAGACCCATGAATTCCGCACCCATAAAGGTCCGGTTTTCACCAACCTTTTATTAGCAGACGAAATTAACCGCGCTGCACCGAAAGTGCAAAGTGCGTTGCTCGAAGCGATGCAAGAACGTCAGGTGACTATCGGTAATGCGCACTTCGCGCTTCCAACACCGTTCGTGGTTATTGCGACGCGTAACCCTGTTGAGCAGGCCGGCACCTTTGAATTACCTGAAGCGCAACTCGACCGCTTCATGATGTGTCACCGTTTAGATTATCCGGAACACGCCGTTGAAACGGAAGTGTTAAAACGCAGTTTAGATTTAGGTCTGAAAGAAAAAGACGGCGGTGCCATTCCGAAAACCAATTTCGATTTAATTACCGAGGACACCGGTGTTGATAAAGACGGTTTAATGAAAGCCATGCTCGCCGTGCAAGATGTACACGTCAGCGATGTTTTTGTTGAACACTGTGTGCACTTAGTCCAACGTACCCGCGACTGCGAAGAATTAGATTTAGGTTGTAGTCCACGTGCCGGTATGGCACTGGTTCAAGCAGCTCGTGCCCGCGCTTGTATTCATGGTCGTGACCATGTGTTACCTGAAGATTTATACGCATTAGCCGAAGACGTGATGCTCCACCGTATTCGTTTAACTTACGAAGCTTTAGCAAAAGGCCGTAACGGTAAACAAGTACTCCAAGAATTGGTGGATGAATTAGTTTAAATGTCGACCCTCCTGCTTGAAAATTGCGATCACTTAGACGAACGTCAATTTGAGTTGGCGATCCGACGCTTAGCAGATTCGTTAGAATTTGGTAACGAGTCGTCACCATTTGTTGGTACTGGTATTGATTATATGCAATCGCGTCCGTATCAGCCTGGTGATCCGATTAAAAGCATCGATTGGAAAGTCAGCGCGCGTGCCCAACGTTATTATATAAAAGAATACGAATCATTAAAACGCATGCCTATTTATATTGTTTTAGATACGTCAGCATCAATGGCGGTGCGATCTGGTCCCATTAGTAAATACCAAGTGGCTTTACAAATTGCTGGTGGCTTAGCGCTGTCGGCTTTATCGCGCATGAACCCGGTTGGTTTTATGGCCGGCGGTACGCGCAAACTGCATTATCGTCCTGGACTTGGTCGTTCACAGGCGTGGTTATGGATGCAACAATTACGCCAGGTTGATTTTAATGAAGGCACCGCTTTATCAGCAGCGCTACGTGAAATTGGCCCGCAATTACAAGAGCGTAGCGTCATCGGTATTTTAACCGACGGTCACGATCCTGACTTATTAGAAAGCCTGCCTATTATTGCCCAAGAGCATGACTGTTTTGCGTTACATATTCACGACCCAGTTGAACGTGGTCAGATGGGCGCTGGATTTATGCGCTTACAAGAAGCAGAACATAATAAGCAGTTTGTCGCCCACGGCGGACACGCCTTTGCTGACCCTGATATTTTTCAAGACACCTGTAATCAGCGCGGTGTCGATTATTGCCGTATTGATCTCGATACACCTTATGTTGCTCACTTGCGCGAATTTTTGCGCCGTCGTAATCAGCGAGGTCGTTAATGCGCGTCCTGCTCTGCTTACTCATTTGTATAATAGCCCATGCTAGCGAAGCCGTGCCACTTGGCACCGAAGGTCGCATTACGATCACCTGCGAGCATAAACCCATACAAATTATTTATAGCGAAGAACATCCGGGATTAAACTTGCGCATTATTCAGAGTACAACTTTGGATGATGGCAAACAAAACGTTGAAATTGCTTGGGTCTCCAATCGCATTGGCGAACACCAGTTGAGTGATTACCTCCAATACACTGATGGCAGCAAACTTGCTATCGATGACAGTATTACCGTGGTCAACGCCTTTGGTATATTACCGCCTGATCATGACGGTGCGATTCACGGGCAGATGGCCGAAATCAAACAACCGTTTTTACTTTATCAACAATGGTTAATTGTATTAGGCATCGCTTGGTTTGTCGGATTAATCGTATTAATTATTGTGACTCGTCCAAAGCGCGAGGAAGTCGAAGAAGTGGTTGTTGAGCCACAATTAAGTCTTGCTGATCATTTACGTCAGCTCTTGAGTAAATCACAAAGCAACAGTATCAGCGAAGAAGATCAAGCGCGTGTTGAACGCCTTATTTATATCTACTGGCAGCGCCATTTACAAATTAGTGAAAAGTCAGTTCAAGAAGCTATTCCATTAATGCGCGCTGATGCTAAAGCCGGCCCAGCATTACTTGAGCTTGATAAATTATTTCATCAGCGCGAGCGCAGCAGTAATTATGATGCTGCACTGGCACCCTACACCAACATTAGTTTAGCGGAGCTTGAATCATGACCTTCGCTGAACCGGCACTCTTACTGCTCTTATTAATTCCGCTGCTCTTGTTAGTGTGGACCTGGATGGGCAAAGCGCGGTGGACACCGGTACCGGTTGACCACTTAAAAAACAAACCGTCTTCTTTCTGGCGTTATCTCTTATTTACTGCCGAGTCGTTACCTATTTTATTACTCGCCGTTATTTTATTGATGATTGCTGGACCACAGCAAAATGGCTTACCCGAAGATAAACGTGTTTTAACCAACATTCAATTTTGTTTGGATGTCTCTGGTTCGATGACAGCGCGCTTTGGTGATGGCAGTCAATACGACGCGGCCATGAAGGCTATTGATGATTTCACCCAGGTTCGCGAAGGCGATGCTTTTGGTTTAACTATTTTTGGTAATGAAGTCCTGCATTGGGTACCACTAACCAAGGACTTAACCGCACTGCGTTTATCCACACCATTTTTACGCCCTGAATTATTACCGCGTGGATTTGGTGGTACGCAAATAGGTAAGGCCCTGCGCGCCTGTAATAAAATATTAACCGAACGCCCCGAGGGTGATCGCATGATTGTTTTAATCTCTGATGGTCAAAGTGGTGATATTCGTGGCGAAGCGGGTCAAAGCATCGGCATGGAATTGCGTGAGCATAACATCGTGGTTTTTGCTGTGCATGTTGGTAACGGTCAACCTGCTGATGGCCTGTATAGCATTGCCAATATTACGGGCGGTCAGGTTTTTGCCGCCAACGATCCTATTATCCTTGATCGGGTTTTTTCACATATTGATCAAATGAAACCGGTGCGCATGGAACCAAGTGCACCTCGACAAGTTCCTTATGAAAAACCGTTTTTATTAATTGCTGCTGGTATTTTATTATCCATGTGTTTGTGTGCCTTTGGTTTGAGGTTCACACCATGGTAATACCCATCACCATCGCGGTTATAGTTGTCGTTGCACTTGCTGAATGTTTGCATTGGCGGCGTTGTCGTCGCGTTGCCCATTTGCATCGTGCGAGTCGAGCGCAGATGCCATGGACCTATGGCCTACCATTTATCAGACTTGTTTGCATTACTTTAGTTGCGTGGGCCATTTGTATTTTACTAGAACCACATGGCCTGATGCAAACAGGTTCTTCAAAATCAGAAAGTCAACGTCGCTTATTAATTTTATTAGATGTCTCGCCGAGTATGCATTTAATCGATGCTGGTCCTGACCACACATTAAGCCGTGCTGAACGCACTCGTGATTTAACCTTGTCGTTGATGGAACGCAGTGACATGTCGAATTTATTAACCACAGTCATCGCCTTTTATAACGGCGCCAAGCCAGTGGTTATTGACGCCAAAGATATCGAGGTGATTCGTAATATTGTTGACGACCTGCCCCTCGATCACGCCTTTGAAGCCGGTAAGACAAATATTGCTGAAGCAGTTAAAGTCGCAGCTAAACAAATGCACAATTGGCCCGATGACAGTACTGATGTTATTATATTTAGTGACGGTGATAGCGTTCCTGAACAGGGACTTGCTTCTATGCCCGATTCCTGTCGTGACGTTTTAGTCGTTGGTGTCGGCTCTCCGCGTAATGGTCGTTTTATTGATGGCCATCAAAGCCGCCAAGACGCCAGCACCCTGCGTCAATTAGCCCGTCGTTTACGCGGCATTTATCACGACGGCAATGAAAAACACATTCCTTCCATGCATTTACAAAACCTTGCCACCATCGTTTTACCTGATGAAAAACAAACCTGGGATATTTATCGCGTGGCCCGATATGTCCTGATTTTTGCAACCTGTATGTTAGCAGCCTTACCACTGCTTTTACACATCGCAGGAAGCAAAGCTTACCACTTGGAGCACAAACATGCGTAGCGGACTCATTATCATTTGGCTTTGCCTACCCATTTTATTTATTGCTTGGCATTATGGCCCAGGCCAAGACTACAGTACCCGCGATGCGACGTATATCGCCATTGCTGACGCCGAAGCTGCTGCTGCAGAGAAAAACTGGCAAGCTGCCTTTGAAAAATATGGCGAAGCACTGGCTGCATTACCAAAAGATGCCGATAAGGATCGCTGGGATATTCGTCGCCTTCAAGCTGACGCACATATTCAAAGTGGTAAATTGCTCGAAGGCACCAATGAACTCGAAGCCCTGCTCACTGATATGAAGACTGAAGGCGCTAGTGAAGCACAATTAAATGAAGTGCGCAAGGATGTTGGTAAAGCCTATTATCACAGTGCCTGGTTAATGCGCTTAGAAGGTGCGTCCAAAGAAGAATGGATGCCAGAAATCTTACAATCGCGCCAACAATTCCGCCACATTGCCGAGCGCAGTGAGAAAAAAGAAGATCAAGAGAACCTAGAAGCTGCGATTAAACTCCAAGAAATTGGCCTTGCGGATTTAAAAGGCTTAGCCCTACCAAAGGACTGCCCATGTAACTGCGAAAACTTATCGCAACGCAAACGTGAACAGCGCAAAAGCAAAGGTAAGGGCAAAGGCGAAGGTAAAGGCAAAAAAGAAGGCAAAGACGATGCTCGTGACAAAGTGAAGAAACAAAATCAAGGTGAAGCTGCACAAATGGTGAGCAGCGGATCTGGATCATAAGGATTAAACAGATGAAAAAGTATTTCTTTATAGTTTTATTAACTTGCTTTTGGCAGTACACTGATGCATCAGAAATTATTTTTGATGTGCCTGTTGAAGAAATGGAAACCTTTGGTGATGGTGCAGTCGAAGTAACCGAAGACACCAGCAGTGATGACAACGCTGACAAACCAAAGGTCAGCGAAGAGGAAAAGAAAAAGCAGGAAGAGCAAAAAATTCGCAGTGCTTTTGTCAATGCTGCTTCGCGCTTCCGTTTCGAACGCTCATCTGATTTGGTGGTCAATAGTCTCGCCGATAAAATGGGCAAGCAGCCTGAGGAAAAAATTCCTGAAAAGGAAAACGACAATCAGCGCATCCAGCGTATCGGCAAAAAACAAGCCGATGCATTTAACGCGGCGGTGATGCGCGGCGAATGGAGCCTGGTTAAGGATCAATTAAAACCACTCAACGAAGGCGAACAAAAACGCATCTTTAATCGCATGCTTGGCGGCTTACAGCGTGAACAATCAATTATCTTACCACAAGATGTACTCGGCGTCGCTGAAGCCTGGCCTCTCGAATATGATAATGAGATTTTAGGTCGCCTATCTGGATTAGTACGCAAGGCGATCAATAAAACTGGTAACAGTGGTAGCTTGATGGCTATTTTGCAAAAGGGCACCGAACACTTTGGTGGCGAAGACCAGGCGAAGCGTGCCCGTGCTGTTTCTTTATTATTGGCTGGCGATTTTATTAAAGAAGCCGGTGCGTTTTTACCACCACTCGAAGAAGCGAAAGCCAGTGGTGATCCTAAGATTCTTGATGTGCATGCGCGTTATTTAAGTGCTATTGGTCAAGACAATAATAAAGATGCTCTTAAAAAAGGTTGGATGCTGACTTTGGAAGTCTTGGCTCATAAAGACACTGATTTAGAAACAGTGCGCAGTGCCGTGCAACGCTCGCTCGATTTATTACTTTTAGTCACCGAGGATGAAGGCCAACAATGGTTGCATGAAAGCTTTGCCAGTCGTCCGGACCAAGGCATGCGCATGTTAGCTATGCTCAGTGAGCAATTAAAATATAGCTTTCAAGGCAAAGAGATGGAACCACGCGTCAAAGCCATGGAACTGCAGCATCGTATCGTCAATAGCTTATTGAAAAACTTCTCCGTTAAGGTCGAGGAGTGGTCAGTGCCTATTAACTTAATTGCCATGTCATGGATTAAAGAAGCTGACTTTGCACTCAATCAACAACAAAACCAAAATCAAAACGATAACTACTACTACAACCGCAATCGCCGTAATAATAAAAAACCAGTCGATGCTGCGATCTTATTAAAATTTGGCCCAAATAAATTATGGTATCCACAGTTGGATAAGGGCTTAGCCCAGAGCATTCATTCGCTTAACGGTGCATTGATGTGCAAGGCTGGTGATATCAGCGGTGCCATGGATATTATTCGCGAACTGGCAAAAACTGATGTTGATGAAGCCCAATCTTTAGCTGCCAATGTTTTAAACGTCTGGGCAACCCAACATCGTCCCGAGCGTGGTAATAATTATAACCGCTATGATTCTTACAATATGTATGGCGGCGCCTTCTATAGCCGCAGCTACTACGGTCGCCAACAACCACAGGGCATCCCCCTCACTCGGGCTAAGCAAAATAAATATCTCAAAGAGCTCGCTGATTTATTAAAACAACTTTATGCGATTCACTTACCTAAAATTGAGTCGAATGCGATACTCGCTGCTTTTGACGCCTGTCATTCTCAAGCAGAGGTTTATTTCCGCAAAGACCTCGAGACTGTTTTCGGCTCATTCGAATCGCTCGATAAAATGACTATGCTGCAATTGGTTGGTAAAATGCGTCAAAACCTTGGACAGCGTTGGCGCCAACCCAAAGTTCAACAAAAAGAAAAGACCAAGCGTACCAACAAACAATTAATTGCCGAGGTTAAACGCGGCTACCAATTAGCTGGTGAAATCATTGATGAAGTGCAAAAACGCGATCAGCAATATTGGCAAGCACAAATCATGCAGGCGCAATTGATTTTTGATCACGCCGAATTCCTCTACGGCCAAGAAGAAAACCTCAAGGTCTACACGGCTCAACGTGATAAATCGCTCAACTTGTTTAAACAAGCTACTGATGTTTATTTGAAGCACATGAACATGGAAACACGCACTGCCCAACCCTATGTGTCTTGGTTTAATTCGCTGCTCGGTGCCAGTGACCTATCGGTCTTAACTCGCCAGCAAGATCCTGAAGAAGAGCGCCTCAAGGAATTACGCGATAATCTTTTATCGCTCGACGACAAACAACGTGAATGGCATCTCGAAGCCTTTGGCAAAGCCATCACCGGCAATCTGCAACAAGTTCCCGGTGAATTAAAACCACGTTACTTAGAATCATCACTTATCGTGCTTGGTGATCATAAAGGCGGAGACATTGCTCGTGAATTACTGGCATTTTATGACGATCTCTTATCAGAAATTACGCTGCATGTGGCCGTTGACGGTGCTACTGATGTAGGAGAAACGCCATTTGGCTTGCACATTTCTTTACGCCATACCGATGCGATTGCCCGTGAAGCTGGCGGCTTTGCTAAATTCTTGAGCAACCAAGTGTATATTTCCTATAACAAAGCACCGGTCGATTACCGCGATGACTTTGAAAAACATATTCGCGATACTTTAAGTGAACGCTTTGACATTACTGAAATCAGCTTCCATGAGCCAACCGTGAAAAGCATAGGTTTTGGTCGCGATCGCTGGCAAGAAACACCCTTTGCTTACGCGGTATTAAAAGCCAAAGACGCCAGTGTTGATCGCATACCAGCCCTCCACTTAGACATGGATTTCTTAGATGGTCACGGAACGGTTATTTTACCTGTTGATTCAGGCGAACAATTAATTGACGCCCACAAGGCTGCTGAGCGTCCGCTGCGTGAACTCAAAGTCGAAATGATCATGGATAATCGTAAAATCGATGAAGGTGAAATTCTTCTAGAAATACACGCCACTGGTAAAGGTGTCTTACCTGAACTTGATAAGATCGTTGGTGACTTAAGCGGTCCATGGAAAGAAACTGATCGTCTGAGTGAAGAACCAATGATCGAACGTTTAGAAATTGATGACGAAGGCAGCTCACCAATTAGCAAACGTATGTGGCGCATTCATTATAGCCCTGAAAAAGAAGTGACCTCGTTTAGCTTTCCCAAGCTCGTCACTGACGCTGAATTAGTGACCAAACGCTATAACGATGCAGACATCGAAGAGGCGACCGCCACCTTTGCTATTAACGTTAAACCTGCAGAAACCGATAATTCTATTTGGTACATTTTAATAGTTGTCGCTTTCGCAGGTGTCTTTGCCTATGTCATCATGAAACCGAAAGCACAAACTGAAGAAGCGCGCACCTATAGCATGCCTAAAGACATTTCGGTATTTAGCATCTGCGCTTTATTACGTGCCCTACAAGCCGATAAGCAATTAGCACTCAGTGATGCCGATCGTCAAAGCATTGCCTCGTCCATTCAAGAACTGGAGTCATCGCACTTTGGTAAAGATGGGGAAGCATTAAGTGCCGAGCAGCTCAAACAAAAAGCTGACGAGTGGCTCAAGAAAATTTACTAATTAAAAAAGCCCCGCTCGACGCGGGACTTTTTTATTGGCGTTGTTTAATTAGCGCCGCCAGGGCCCATCAAGTCAGATATTTCAGTAGCACTTAATGCGCGCGTATACCAACGAATCTCATCGACATTACAGTCGAGTCCGTTGCCACCACTCACCCCTGCACCAAATGATAAATCAAGATTGCCAAAATCGGTATCGCCATTGACATAATTATCAGTGGCGACGACTGCGCCGTCAACATACAGCTGCATGATAGTGCCGTCATAAATTAAGGCGATATGATGAAATAACCCATCAGGATTACTTAATTCAGGTCGCACTGCCGATGTTGCACCACCAGACCAAGAACCAGTCGTTGGCATAAAGAAGGTCCATTTATTGGCATTAGCATAGATGCGTAAATTACCATCGGACCAATCGCCAACGCTACATAGTAAATCATAACTTCCTGAAGCATCGACTTTGCACCAGAAGGCTAGCGTGAAGGCATCATTATTGGCAGCCCACGATGCATCACTCGCAATAAGTAAATTATCATTGATACCATCGAAGCTTATTGCTGAACCAATTTCCCCGGCAGTCCAAGCCGCACCATTGTTTAATGATCCATCATTGGCATTACCACTTCCGTCTTGTGCAAGTGTACCGGTATTTTCATCACAGTCTAAATAGATGACGGCGTCATCACCTGGGTTACCACCACCGGAGCCGCCGCCCGATCCACCGCCACCCGAACCACCACTGCCATTAATAATATCATTTAATTCACTGCTGCTTAAGGCGCGACCATACATACGAAAATCATCGATATCGCAGTCCAAGGCATTGCCACCACCCTGTGAAGCACCAAGGCATAAATGATGGCTGCCCCAAACATTATTACCGTTAATATAGTTGTCCGTTAATACCGCGACACCATCAACATATAAAACCATATTTGCTGCATCGGTATCACGTATTAAGGCATAATGGTGATATTGACCATCTGGGCTGTTTAATTCTGGTAATTGGATGGAACTGCCACCACCGCTCCATGAGCCATCGGTGGTCGCATGTAAGCCCCAATGACCATTTTGAATATATAGGCGTAAGGTGCCAGTACTCCAATCTCCTACCGAAAATAAATTCTTGTAATTAGCAATAGTGTCTATTTTAGCCCAAAAACTGATGCTGTAGCTACCAGACACTTTCCAACTCGCGTCATCATTAATTTGCACGTGTTCGTTACTGCCATCGGTTTCTACAGCGCTATTAAATTGACCAGTCGTCCAATCACTCGATTCCATATTCATTAATGAGCCATGGTTATTATTTCCTGATGCATCATTTGCCGTTAAGCCGCTGCCCTCATCAAAATTGAGATCGATTAACGCATCGCTCGGTCCACCACCGCCTCCGCCACTTTGTTCGGGGTTAACAGTTATTGTCACATAATCGCTCGTCGACACCTGACCATCATTGGCTAATAAACGTAAGACATAGGTACCGTCGACTGAAAAGCTTGCTGTCGTATCTTCAGCGTTGGCATTGCCAAAGGTAACCGTACCTGGACCAGTATATTTAATCCATGAAACCGTAAGATTATCGCCATCGGCGTCCGCTACCGTTCCATTTAACGTTGCTGATGCAGGTAAAGTAATGCTTTGATCGGGACCAGCATCGACTGTCGGTGCAGTATTGCCAGAACCACCGCCACTGCCGCTATTCACGATATCGTTTAATTCAGCACTGCTCAGTGCTCGTGTATATAATTCGATATTATCAAAAGAAGCTTCTAATGCATTCGCTGCATTATCACCACCACCAAAAGCAAAATTACCAAGTCCAAAAATATTATTACCATTAATATACTGGTCTGTAGCGACCGCTTGGCCATCAATATACAAAACTAAATTACCAGCACTGGTATCACGAATAACCGCGTAGTGATGAAATTGCCCATCGCCTAATTCACTGCGTGAACTCGCGCTCATACCACCACCCCAGGATCCATCGGTTGGCGCCACAACGGTTATTGCACCATTATTCACATAGAGACGAAAGGTGCCGCCACTCCATGGACCAACCGAACAAATCATATCGTAAGCATTATAGGCACCGATTTTTGCCCAGAACGCCAGGGTATAGTCACCGCTAATGCCACTCCAACTGGCATCATTATCGATAATTAAGACTTCATTCACATCATCAGTTACAATAGCAGAACCACTGACTCCTGTTTCCCAATCACTGCTTTCCATATTCACTAATGTACCGTGATTATTATAGACTGATGCATCGTTGGCACTTAAGCCACTGCCTTCATTACATTGTATATCAATTACTTTATCACTACCCGTTCCATCGCTATTTACTGTTACCGATACGGTATCGCTTACTGCAGCATTAATGCCATCACTCGCCTGTAATTGTAAGACATAAGAACCAGCGACTGAAAAACTCGCGGTCGTATCAACTGCATTCACATTACCAAAGGTAACGACACCCGGTCCGCTGATTTTTGACCAGCTTGTTGTTAACGAGTCACCTTCTGGATCGCTTACTGTTCCATTAAGATTCGCTGCACTTGGTAAGGTAACAGATATAGGTGAACCGGCGTCAACTGAAGGTGGATTATTCGGCGCACCGTTAACCGTTATCGTGACATTATCAGAAATCGTAACGCTGCCATCATTTGCAGCTAAGGTTAAAATATAGGTACCTGCTGTTGAAAAACTGGCGTAGGTATCTTCTGCTGATGCGTTATTAAACGTAACGGTGCCTGGACCAGAAGCCTTGGTCCAGGAAATGCTGAGGCTATCGCCATCTGCATCGCTCACCGTTCCATTTAAATTTGCACCAGAGGGAAGTGTAATGTTTTGATCTGATCCTGCGTTTACTGCCGGAGGTGTATTACCACCGCCTGCATTGGGATCGATCGTTATGACTGCACGTAAATAAGAAAATAAATTTGGTAAACCATTATCTCTGACTTTTAAAATAATATGCACGGTTTGCGCACTAGCGACGCTTGGCGCTGTGAAACTGGCTGTTGATGATGTGCTCCCATTAATACTTACGCTCCCAGCATAAGTATCGGCTTCGGTATATTGAAACCATTCATAACTTAAGTTATCACCATCTGGGTCGCTCGAACCCGATGCATTTAACGTAACAAGCGTGCTGGGCGCAACGGTGCGAAATAATGCACCACTGATACTGGCGACGGGATTATGATTGGCATCGACATATGCAGATGTTTTCGCCCAGTCCATGCGTGCCTGAAAATCGTTTTGATATTCGAGACGCCAACGGTTAACCGTATTTCTACCATGCAAACCACCATCACCATTATCTTTTGCTGGCGCGTGGTGTGGGCCATTAATTAAATAACGGCCGCCCCAACCACCCCACGATGGTTGTGATGGATCGTTTAAACCATTATGTAAAAAATAAAATGTGGTTGGTGTATCGCCTTCTTTCATTTCACCACCAGCGGCAACCGGTGGATAGGATAAGGAAACCTGACCATGATTAAGGACGTGTGTCGTAACCCAAGAAGCTGTCGTTAAAGAAGTGTCACCTCCTAAGTACATGCCACGAAATGGTGCTTCCCACCAGGAATTTTCTCCGGGCGCAACAACATTACTGACAATAAATAAATTTGGAAAAGTAGATTTAATCCAAGAAACACCGTCGTCCTGTTCAACCCAGGCAATGCGAATTTTCGCAACAAAGGCATTTACCTGTGCTTGGCTTCGATCATTTTGCACGCGCCACAGGGCCTGACCCAAATCAGTCGCACCACCCCAAATAGCAAAATCTACCGGTCGTGAATCGCTGGCATCTACAATAGATATGATTGCATTGCTGCCGGCGGTATCTTTACCTGCACCAATGCCAGAAATACCTGCATCGCCTTGA
Organism: Planctomycetota bacterium; assembly: GCA_028280785.1. GTDB lineage: Bacteria > Planctomycetota > UBA11346 > UBA11346 > UBA11346 > JANQLF01. The sequence goes on along the minus strand of JANQLF010000278.1, from coordinate 44,638 downwards.
CCTTTAAATACTTTTGTTCGTAAATGCGCAGCTGTCGGGTAACCAGAGGCATGCTTAATTAAATTTGGTCGATCTGATTCATAGCGATCAATAGCCGTGTAAATTAAATGTTCACTGGTATCCGTGCCTGAATCTAAATGAGCACCGGCAATTAATGCCTCGATGTCAAACTCGTTGGCATAGACTAAAAGCCGCACTAATGATTGTTCATCATCAGGATCGCCCCCACCTATATCGGTCAGTACCACCAAGCGTGATTTATCGGCGCCGACTAAGGCTGCTGCCGTACATAGGAGCAACATTGGGAGAATGAAAAGATAACGAATAGACATGGGCTTCCTCTGGGTTCATCAGTAGTAGCCCAGCCACGCAGCATGCGTCAGTTTCTTCTTTAAATGCTTATTATGATTGCAGTAAAAGAGAATTAGCCCTTCAGAGACAATGGTCGAAGCGATCTGGTGTTTGTCTTTGCTGATATGATCTATCTCCTTATAAAATCAATGTTTAGAGAAGGCAGCGTCGTGTTTTTCACGATCTGCATACTTATATATAAAGCAGAGCCATGTCAGAACCCGATGACATTGAATTAGTTGAACGTATTCGTCAGCAAGACCAGGAGGCCTTTGCCATCCTGGTTGATCGCTATCAAAGTTATGTGCGTCGTTTTATTGCCGCGCGTAGTTCACATTTTGATATCGTCGAAGATGTCGTTCAAGAATGCTTTATCGCTGCGTGGGAACAAATTGGCAAATTACGCGATCCCAAATTAGTCTCGTCGTGGTTGTGCGGCATTGCAAAATTTAAATTGCTAAACGCACTACGCCGATTGAAAAATGAACAGAGTCGCAGTGAATCCATAGAAAATATATTGTGCGATCATCTCATTCAAAAAACCGACGAGGAAGATCCCAATGCTGATTTAAAATGGCAACATTTACAATCATGCATGCAAGCGATAAGCGATCGACATAAGAAAATTTTACATGCGCGTTACGCCGAAGGTCATAGCTTTAAAAAATTAGCTCAGTCATTTAAGAAGCCCTTACAGGCACTATCGCGTGAAATTCAGCGCCTCACCCTCAAGCTCCGCGATTGCGTTGAGAGCAAAGGCGGTGCTGCGTGAACTTAGAAGAACTGATCGCCGCTTTTGAAGATGGTGACATCAGTGATGATGGCTACAATGAATTATTAGAAATTATTCAAAACGATGAAGAAGCGCGTACGTATTTTCTGCGTTATATGGAATCAGCAGGTATCATCAAAGAACAACTAAGCGAAGAACAAAATGCTGACGAATTAGCTAGACGTTGTATTGCCCTCAGTAAAGCAGATCGGGCCAGTCAAAAACAACAAACCCTCGATTCTATTCAGCGTAAACGCCAGCGCCGTAGCAAGGCCCCTAAAAAGAAGACATCGTATCAAGCGTTGTGGATTGCGGTCGCTGCCAGTATCTTAGTTTTTATGGGCCTTTTCTTAGTTGGTAATGATTCTAACGGGCAAAACACAGATCAACGTATTGTTCAAGACAGTATTGGTAGCTGGGAAATTACTTCCGGTTTATTTACCCTGAACAACAACACGTTGGATAAGAAAGCTGATTGCCGTGATAATGACAATCTTCGTGGCAACGGTACCATTGTCCTCACCTTAAATGATAAGAGTACATTTACTTTATCTGGCAACATTCACTTAGACATACACGCCCTCAGCGACACAAGCATGCTTGAGCTCGCTCATGGCAATGTTGCTGCCCGGGTGAGCAAACAAAATAATAATCACGTCGTCGGTGTTATAACTAAACACCTACAGGTAAAAGTCATCGGTACAGCATTTGATGTTATTGCTGACAATGATCACAGTGAAGTCGTAGTCAGCGAAGGCAACGTTTCAGTGAAGGATTTTATAAGCGGTAAAGAGTCATTGTTGAGTGCTGGTGAAAAAATTGCTGTTCAGAAACGTAAGCCAAACGACAAAGATTTTTTAGCACAGGTGCACTTATTTGGCAGCGTGAAACCAATCATCAATAATCAACAGGCCTTAATTGATTTAAAAACAGATGAATGGAGCAATTGGCATGGCGCAGCTTTGTATTCGCAGGAAAAATTTAAGCTCGGTGATAAAGCCATCACCCTAAGTGGTAAGGTGAAAATAGAACAAACTGATAGCAGCTGCATTGCGTCGATGTTTATCGCCAGTTCGTTACCACAAAAACATGATGAAGAAGGTCAAAGTGAAAACTTCCAACGCATCGCCTTAATGGACGTCAATAAACACGTAGCCACGCGTTTGAATGGTGGTGGGCAAGTCTCGAGTTGGCGTGATAATGACGGCCTCGTCTTTGACCGCTGGTTTCAGGTCGAAATGAGTGTCAGCAAACAACGCTTCAGCGTCCGCCTCGATGGCCAGGAAGTCCACACCGAAGAGCTCAAGCTACCCAGCACCGAGGTCTATGTGGGTGTTCGTGGCTCGACACAACGTAACAAGGGTTCTGTAAAGGTCTTATGGAAAGAGCTTCGACTCGAATTGCCGTAAATAGAGACACTGAACCAGCTTAGAATTGATGCGTTAGTATCTTTAGGTTTCGGAATCTAGTATGTATGCGGGTAGTTGTTCTTAAGTTCTGCATCGCTGATTCTACGTAAACATAGCATATTTAGATGTTTACAAGAAACTTTGATACATCTGCCTTCGAGCAGACAACTATAGATAGAAGGAAGGATTGATTATGAATACCGAAGACATCGACCGTTGTGTTTCCAAGATCGTATTAGGCACTGTAGACGAAGATTTCCATCCAAGCAGTAACGAATCCGACGCCTGGCGCGTCGTAGACTGGATGTACCAGAATCGCATGCGCGTGAACTTTAAAGATATTTCACCCGCACGCGTTTGCTACGAGGTACTCAAAGTAGCATCATAAATAATGCCGGTACTCACGCTGCGTTCTCGCAGCGGCGAGCGCCGATGAACGGTATGGCCCACTTGGCCATAATTTTTGGGAGTAAAACGGACAAAAATAGAGAAGATCTCGATGCGGCTTGACCGTACAAAGTAAGCGGGGGGCTCGGGGATGTAACCCCCAAAACAAAAAGTCAAAGGTGTCGCTTCAAGCGGCACCTTTTTATTTTTCGACTCTCGTTGTTTAAATTGGGTGACCTGCATAAAAGCGTTGTTATCGCGTTAATTTAGTAATTTTATAAGAACATGTGGTCAAATTTGGACCACGGATAGACTATTCCTGGGAATGCCGAGCACCAGCTCGGCGAAGACGTTTCATTATTTAATTAATTGTGGTTCCTAGGTGAAACCGTTGTTCATGGTATAACCTGAATACATCACCCTTGGCCGAGCTGGAGCTCGGCATTCCCAGGGACGCTTTTCTTATAATCAGCGCTTATCCTGTTAATCGGTGTCCATCTGTGGTTCTAATAAAAAACTAAAGACGTTTGGTATTTATTTCGTCCTGCAGTTCACTAATTAAGGTAGCCACATCTTTGGAACCGAGTTTAGTACCGTCTTGCTGTTGCAATGAAACGGTTTTTTCTTCGATTTCTTGAGCGCCAACCACAGCGAAATAATTCACTCGCGCATTACGAGCGTTGCGAATTTTTGCACCGAGTTTTTCAGACTTCGAGTCTACCGTGCATAAGATGCCCACAGCTTTTAATTCTTCGCAAACTGATTCAGCGTAATCTTTATGCTCGTCAGTGACCGGTAAAATACGCACTTGTTCTGGCGCCAGCCACAATGGAAATTTGCCTGCGAATTCTTCAATCAAAATGCCAATGAAACGCTCGATGCTGCCTAAGATAGCACGGTGCAACATAACCGGGTTATGTTTATTACCGTCTTCGCCGATATAGGTTGCATTTAAACGTTCCGCTGATGGTAATTGATAATCAACTTGAATTGTTCCGCACTGCCATTCACGACCTAAGCAGTCTAGCAAGGTAAACTCAAGTTTCGGACCATAGAAAGCGCCTTCACCTGGGCTGACTTCATACTCTAAGCCAGCTAATTTGCAGGCATCTTCTAAAGCCGCTTCTGCACGATCCCACGATTCATCACTACCAACACGAACCTCTGGGCGTGTAGAGAATTTAACTTTTACTTTATCTGAGGTGAAACCAAATGCGTCATAAATTTCTTTTAAGAGTTCGCAAAAATCTGCGACTTCTTGTGCTATTTGATCTTCACTACAAAAAATATGTGCGTCGTCCTGTACGAATCCACGTACACGCATGATACCATGCAAAGCACCGCTCGGTTCGAAACGTGTGCACGATCCAAATTCTGCCATACGTAATGGAAGGTCGCGGTAACTGTGTAAATGCTGTTTGAATATTTCGATGTGGCCGGGACAATTCATTGGTTTTAAAGCAAAAACGCGATCTTCGCCTTCTTTCTTATTCGCTTCATCGCCATGGTCATGTCCGCAACCGTGATCGTGGTCACAGTCATCGCCTTCTTTGGTTACATTTTCCCATGTAATAAACATGTTCTCACGGTATTTCGCCCAATGCCCTGATTTTTCCCAAAGGCTTTGCGGCATCATCGGTGGTGACTTCACTTCGATGTAACCATTATCGAGAATCTTACCACGTACGTAATCCACTACTGTACGATAAATTGACCAACCGTTATGGTGCCAAAATATTTGCCCAGGATTTTCTTCATCAATATGGAATAATTGCATTTCCTTACCGATTTTACGGTGGTCACGTTTTTTGGCTTCTTCCAAACGTTTTAAGTGGGCATCAAGCCCATCACGATCTGCAAAACAGGTACCGTAGATACGGGTTAATTGATCTGATGATTGATCACCGTGCCAATAGGCGCCAGAAACGGCCGTCACTTTAAATGCTTTTAATTTGCCAGTGCTAGGAACATGCGGACCTGCGCACAAATCTTCAAAATGCTTACCCTCTTCACCGGTTACATAAAATGACAATGATTCAGAACCGCGTTCAATGGCGCGCTCAGCATTGTCTGTTTTATATTTATCACCATCAGTGCGCTTGAGGCCATCATCGGTTGAATATTCACAACGAACAAAGCGACGGTTCTCTTTGATGATTTGTTTCATCTTTTTTTCGATGGCTTGAAAATCTTCGGCCGTTACTGCTTTCGGCGTCGCCATATCATAAAAGAAGCCATCATCGACCGCAGGACCATATGCTAATTTGGTTCCGGGAAATAATTCACATACCGCTTCAGCTAAAACGTGGGCACAAGAATGACGCAGCACATCAAGTGCGTCTTTGTCTTCATTGTCCGGCATGATTATGCTGATGCTGGCATCAGCGGTGATAGTTCGAGCAAGATCCAATACCTCATCGTCGACCTTGATAGCCAAGGCCTTTTTTGCCAAACTAGAGCTGATCGCTTTGGCTATGTCGAAGCCCGTGACTTCGCCTTCCAAACTTAGCGTCGCTCCATCAGGTAGAGTAAAATTGGGCATAACTCGCTCGTTTCAAAAGCAGCAACTCACCACGAATTGCTGAAATGGGCGCGCATGCTAGTAGCCACGGGCAAAAGGTAAAGGCTATAAGGCTTAAGGATTTACAACGATTTGATGCCGTAGAGCTGCCAAGCAATGATTAAGGCAGCGGCAAAGACCAACCAAATGATGCTGCTGAGCATTAAGGAACGACCCAAGGAATAGCGCTCGATGCACACCAGCATGCTGATTAAATACGCTGCATAGGGAATCAGCGAGAGCATGGTGAAAATAATACACACGCGTAAATCGCTAAGACCGCGCTCTTGGCCAACGCTCCAATGAGCGATAAGCGCAAAGGCCGGGAACAACGGCAATAAGCCAGCAATAAAAAAGAAGCGCGATTTGGCTGCAATATGAATGCCAATGCTGACAATGGCCCCGAGCAAACCTTTGTTAACTAGTTGCATGTGCAGTTCCTTTTATCCCTCTTTTATGAGGCAGCTAATTTCAAAAAAGCTTCGGCGTATTCCTCGAAACCTTCAAGATCTGGGATAGCAATATCATCAGTGATAATCGTAAATTTATCACCGATATCATTCAGCGATTTACCTTCTAAAGCAGCAACATTCATTAAGGCCGCACCAAAGGCCGTCGCCTCTTCCAAGCAACTGAGGACGAATTTATTTTTCGGGCACAAGGCTGCTAACAATGCATGGTAGGATTTATTACGGCGGAAACCGCCTTCGATGTAAATCGTCATACCATCTTCTAGGCCGATGTTTTGAAAATTGGCACGGCTTTGAACAGCCAACGAAATATTTAATGCCGCATAAGCATACAAACTGTTGGCAAAGCACGGCGGTCTGTTAGCGGCAATGTCTTTTAATAAGTAGTCGGTGCCATTTTCATGAACCCGCGAAACCGATTGTGGGAATGGGCCGGTATCAATAACGCCCGGTAAAATAAAGCAGGATTTATCACTGATGACCTGTTGATAAACTTTGGGGTCAAAACTAGGAAAGTGTTCAAAGTCACTGTGCTCTTTTAATGCCGTGACCCAAGTGTCGTGCTCATTACCGCCCATAAAAATGGCAGTTTTAACCGGCTGACCAAGTGCGCTAATATTATAAAAAGCACCGGCATTCATTTCATCTTCGCTAAATGAAATTTCATCATTCGGACACATGCACACGCACCAGGTACCCGTTGAATTTAAAATAAACTTGCCGGTACTGTGGGCCAAATATGGAACCAGGGACGAATTCGAGTCGTGGACACCGTAGGTTACCTTACAGTCCGCCGGCAATCCGGTTTGTTCGGCTACTGCTGCAGAAACGGTGCCGATGACTTCCTGTGATTGATGAATCTCGCTTGGTACCTTATCTAAAATACCCATGCCCTTAGCAATAAATGACCAAGTGCTTTCGTTAAAATCCCAGAGATAGGAATGACAACCGATGCTAGTTGGTTCAGCGCCTGCTAAACCAGTTAACGCATGTACAAAATAACTTGGCAAGGTTAAAATATGTTTAGTAGCCGCGTATTCATCTGGATAGGCATCTTGGGCGAAATACACACATAAACCGTAATTTAATAAGCTACCTAAAAATGGCGTTGCAACTTTTTCATGTAGTTCGCGCTGGCTACCAAACTCAGCGTAAAATTTATCATAGAGTTCTTGCGGCACGGAGCTGGTGTAGGCAATTGGTGGTACAGTAAATGCACCAGCCTCATCAATAAACACAACCGTGGCCCCATGCGTAGTTACCGAGATGGCGGCGATGTCGTATTCTTTGGCAAAAGTTTTTAATTGTTCAAGTAACCAATCGCGCGCTTCAGCAAATTGTTCGATGTGTACATTACCGCTCTCATCGGCAGGGAATTGCTGATAAGCAGAAGCAACGGTTTCAAGTTGCTCGTTTAAAATCAAAACTTTTTTGTTCGTTTTGCCTACATCAAAGACAGCGGTAAATCGAGACATGGGCGCGCTCCAATCAGCGCCTACTTTGCAAAGTGTAGGACCTGAGCAAGCACCTGGGCTGTTCACAGCAGACCAAAAGATACACTTTGTCTATGCAACCCGTACACCAAGCCATGAGCGCAGATGATAGTGCAGCCCTGCACGAACAGGGTGCGACGGTTGCCTACATTGGTAATAGCGCAGATGACCATGAATTATTCGCCTACACCATTGGCGATCCAAAAAAGCCAACAGTAAGCATTGTTGCTGGCGCCCACCCTGATGAACCCGCTGGTCCTGTTGCTGCGTTAGCGCTAGCTAAACGCTTTAGTAAGTCTGCAATTTTACAGCAGGTACGTTTGGCAATCGTACCGATTTTAGATATCGATGGCATTTATGAACAACGTGAATGGTTAGACCCGTTTGAAAAAGCAACTGATCCTGTTCGGTATATGCAACATCGTTTACGTCGCTTACCTGGCGCTGATCGCGAATTTGCGTGGCCCGGTGCGCCGTGGGGTGGAACTATTTTGCCAGAATGCGCAGCAGCTGCAGACTTTTTAGATGCACAAGGGCCAGCGATTGCTCATTTAAGTTTACATGGCATGGCTGTTGCCGAAGGCGCATGGTTTTTATTAGATCATTTAGCCATGCGTGATGAAATATTGTGGTCCGATTTAAAAAACACCGCTGACAATAATAATTTTAATTTGCACGAAAGCTTTCGTTATGGCGACAAAGGCTTCCGCCGCAGTGGTAAAGGATTCTGCACCACACCGAGCGGCATCGCTATGCGTTTTTGGGCCAAGCAAACTGAACAGATATTTGCCGATCATTTTGCCTATGGTTCTATGGACGCGGCGCGTTTACGTTGTGCCAAAGCACAGAAACCTTTACCGCTTTGCGCAGTCAGTGAATTTCCGTTATTTTCTATTGATCAACCAGGTAAAGGTGATTGGCGGGAATTAATCAACACTTTAATGATAAGTGATGAGCCACTAAAGCATATTAATGATTTAAAAGAAAACTTTGGTTTTCGTGCCGTGCCATTTGCTGATCAAGTTAATGGCATGCTTGAAATGGTCGAAGCGGTGGTCGCTGCTGCCTTGCGACGTATTAAGGAATAACAGCTGGCGGATCGGGCGGTCGTTTCATTGCCTGAACGGTTACCGTAAACGATGTACTGTTGAATTTATTATTATCGGTGTCGGTTGCTTTAATAACGAATGTATAAATGGCATTTTCTTCATAAATATTTTCATTGGCTGAAACAGGGACGGTAGCGCTGTAATCATCACCACTTGCGGTCATCGCAAAGACTTGCGAACCCGATGGGCCGGCAACATCAACATCAACCGATACCACACCCCGATTATCTGTAACGGTGCAATCAACTTGCACATTTCCGCCGGTGAAGCGTAAATTAATCGGCGTAATGCTAATATCGCTGATACTGGGTGGAGACGTCGCTGCCGCGCTTTTTTTCGAAAATGAGCTGCCGCCACTGCCGCCTCCACAGGCACATAAGCATATTAAAAGACTCAAACTTATATATTTCATGGTGCCACCTCTACACGACACATTGCAGAAGCTGGTACGTTTAAAATTAATTTGGTTCCGTTGATGTGACTATAAAACCAAAAGCTTTGCCCGGGTTCAATATGATCTGCCCCAACACTTAATACGCCATTGTCGTAAACGGGCTCATAAACACGATTCGTTTGGTTATACACCCAAGCATAATCTTCTACCCATGCCTCAACCTGGGCCGCGGTTAAGAGGTCTTCGGTAACACTGGCGTTTTCTATATCAATCATTGCCGTATCCCAGTGAAAACAGACATCACTAGGAATGCTTAATAAATTCCAACCCTGATTTAAGGTATAGGTAACGGTTCCAACTACCGTGCTGCGTGCAGCAAAATCTGGATTAAACGGAGCAATTTTAACCCAGTAGCCTTGTTGCGTGTCAACATCACTCGTGCTTTCATAGGCCTGCGTTGCTGCATTAAATAATTGTACTGTTGCGCCGCCAATTCCGACATCAGCAAATGCTAAATCCGTTTCGTCCGTTGGGACACCCATGGCAAATATTTCGTCGCCAATACTTAGGTCTAAATCATACATTTGCACGTCGCTGCTACCACCGCTGCTGCTTATTTTAATAAAATAAGTGCCGGTGCTGCTAATATTAACTGCCTGGGTTTTTTCATGTTTGCCAATAGCCCAATTATCAACATTAGTTACCACGGTTAAACCGTCGGACTCTAAAACGGTAATTACTAAGTTTTCTTGTGCTGACGAATCGTATTCACTACCGAGACATGAGGAATCTTGTGGTCCGGTATAATATGCGCCACCCACGGGTGTTACGGTAACATTTAAAATGCCTGCTTGAGCCACATTAATACTATAAAAATCTTCTTCGCTGTTCTTGTCTAAGCTTACACCTTGCACGCTTGTCGTATCATCATGATTTAATGTTAAGGCGATGGCAGCGTCTTTATCGTTATTGGTTCCATTGACATCACCGTAACCTTTTTGCACGCCACGGATATCATCATGTTGAGGACCATCAAAGGCCGTTGCTAAAAATGGCTCCATTAATTTGGTATTATTAACCGGGCACACATGCCCTAAGCCTAAACCGTGTCCATGCTCGTGAGCGATGACATTACGTAAACGCAATTCAGCGAGTACTGCACCGTGCGTTATCGGATCAAAATAATCATCATTGGTGTCGATAATCATATCGCCATTTTCAGGAAAATAATTATAGGCCAAAATTCCTGCATCACCGTCGATATCCTGACCGGCAATACGAATATCAGCGCGTGTGCCTAATTCGCCTTTGGTATTCGAAATATTACCTACATCGGCACCGTCATCGTAAGTCACATAGACATAGGTAATGCCACTGACTGCTGCCCAATCATCAAAAACACTTTGAAAAAATGGTAGCCACTGCGCTTCACCGCCTGGATATAAAACATCTAAACGCGCACGTAAATCGCTTGGTCCATCGCCTTCACTCTGACCACCGATGATTGTTGTGCCATCTGGCACAATCGACCACGTTAAGGTAAGACCTTCTCCTGCATTTGCGCTTCCTCCAGTAGAACCATCTGTGGCTGTCTGATCCCATCGCGATGAATTTTTAAAAGTAAAATTTGAGCGATGTCGTTCGATCTTAAAAGCCTTAGTCATGGCTACGGTCGAAGCCTTATCCATCTCTTGTTGGAAATGCACTGGTGTACCCGGAGCAAAGCAAACCATCCGCGGCAGACTGTTAGCAAAATCATCGACAAAGGCTTGCTGACGTGGACTCAGCTGAGGCTTGTCAGGAATTGATTCGGGCTGTGATTGCGCCATCCAAACCACTAGTATCAATGTACTTATACAAATTAGACCGAAACAATATGAGCGCATGGGACTTCCAACTATACGAGGTACCTGATAGACGCGCTAGGCCCAAAAATCCGACATAAGTCTTTGCTTCTAAGCACCTTGGCTGGCTTTGATCTGATCAAGAATCACCGCATCCTTAATCTTTTTATCGTTATACAGAAGAATCACTTTACTGATAACAATGCTCAGCGTCGGATCCTCCTTATCGATAAAGGGTAAATAGTCTGGCTTATATTTTGCTGCTGAACGATCAGGCACGATGCAAACATGGGAACCCGGATCGATGTGTACGGCGCCGCTGTTAAGGTTTACCCGATAATTTGCGAGACTACCGCTGACTTTTACAAAGTTTCCATCAAAACCGATGCCTTCTATGCCGAGGTTTTCAAGTATAGTTTTGGCTAACTCAGTATTACTCGAATTGCGTTCGAACGTGTAATAGACATCCTCTTCTGTTGTATGTGCAACGCTGCAAAATAAATCCATATCGCGCATAATTTCGGAAAAGGCTTGAGCCGGGACATCTTTTATGAGCAATGTGTCTTTTTCACGATCGCCACTTGATGGATATTTTGAAAATGTAAGTGGTCCTGTTGTCGCCGTCTCAAGTTCAGTTAAATAATGCCCAATATCACCACCAAGCTCCAGTTCGACCTGAAAACCCCACGCTGGCAACAATTTCAGTATACACCAGTCGTAACCTGTTTTTACGGTCCAGCCTCGATTAGAAAGCAATGCTGAAAATTGCCGCGAATTAAGACAATGATTGGCAAAGCGCATCGATTGGTTCTTTGTTTTTAGTTCTGCCGGTGTTGCCACATACAACTCTCTGAACACTTGTTTAAATGGTTGTATTATTTCTCTTTTAACAATTTCTTGCTGCCACTGAGAGAGCAATTTGTGCTTATAAAAATCCTGTGGGTGAGCAATCGTGCATGACTTAAACGCCTTTGCCTTTTTCAAAGAAATGTCAAAAAAGGATTGTGTGTCAAGATCATACGTTACAAAAGTTTCTGTATCCGTGTATAGCACCAAGCGCTTTAACATCTGCCCAACACAATTCATTCGACTAATGTCTTTTATGTCGGCAACGGACAGTTGTTCGCGATTAACACACATGTTTTCGAGTGTGCGACGATAGCGCGTAAACATTTTTTTCTGCTCGCTCACAAAATCCTTGAGGGCTACAACCTGCTTGTTCTTCTTAAGTGCTGCGGGAATCGACTTAATACGTTTTCCAGACTTTTCGATAACGAGTTCGCAAACCAAGCTGCCATTATCAACAGAAATGGCATAAGTTTTATCCGAGAACGGCTTGGGTATTTCCTGTGCCGCATCAGCCATTATGGCTAATTCCATACGTGCAGCATCTTCATAGCCAAAGTTTCTGGCTAAATTTTCCAAGCCTGCTTTACATGCAGCAGCCTCGTTAGTCCGTCGCTGTTGGCCATATTTTTGACTTTCCTTGAGAAAATTTTCGTAAAACGCAAAACGTTCAGACAATTGCTTTTTGCGATCTTTCTTTTTATCAATCGGCCATAGGCCATAGGAACGAATCGCTATTTGATTTCGTGACTTAATGCGTTTTTGAATAGTTTTCTCATTCTCTCCTAGCATGATCTCGGGATACAATAAGAGTTTATAAACAGATTTTACATCTTTGTTCTTGTTAAACTCTTTTATTATTTGTCGTGATCCTTTTTCGCCCAAATCATCAAATACCTGCCTCCAATCTAATATGTCTATAATGCCCTTGCTTGGATCTGGAGATGTTGCCTCAACTTCTTTGTAGCGATCAACATAATCCTCGCAGGCGAAATCTTTGAATAGATCATTCAGATTAACACACAAACGTTCGACACCCTTCATCTCTGTTTGAGATTCTATAGCCCTTGCCACGGCAAACTGGGCTGCCCCTGCAAATGGCAACACTTTGATAAGCGTATCTGGTTTAAATTGTAAAAGCTCTTTGTAGACCTTGTCTTCGTCCTCGTATAAAAACCGAATGTCGAACAGCTTTCTGTTTTCAGAATTGATTTTCTGTTTGGTTTGTTCGAGTAAATGACAGCCCTTTATTAAATATTCATATCCCGAAACTGATTCGTAGCGTGAAAAATATCTGTCCAGATTCGGATCGTTCGTATCTAACATTTCATAATTCATCATATTAAAATATTTTAACAACGTTTCATGCGACCCGTATTCCTCATCAAGGTCTAAGCCAGCTCCTGCAAGATTTTCAAACACTTCGGTGGATTTTTTAAATTCTTCATAGGTGAATTGTCCTGCTTTGATTAATGATTCCATCATGTTACGGAGACAAATGTTCAGATATAGGCTAAATACTGAGGTCAGTGCGTGTATCGAACTTCCGCCCTCCTCTTTAACTTCGTACATCTCTGTCCACTCACTTGGATATTCGATGGTGTCTTGATAAGCACCCAGTAAAACCTTTTTACAAATATCTAATAATGTTTGACTATGTGGTTTATCGATAAATTTAAATACTTCATCTATTTGCGGCTTAAACTCGTTTTCTATGAAAGGTTGTTTGAGCATGTCCTCAATAATCTTTTCAAGATGCGCTGACATCGGGCCAGCATCCATCTTCAAAAGAATCTCCGTAGACACGTTCAACAGCATTTTATCACAAATCGAAATACCCGGGTCTTTCTCTTGATGAGAAACATACCTACCATAACCGTTAGCCATTCGCTCAACTATTTGAACAGACATATTGTCATTTTTTTCTAATTCATTTAACAAATACTTTTTTGTTTCTATGAAATAGTCTTTAAAGGGCTGTTCGTAGTGTTCTTCGGGTGCTTCCCACCCCTCGTCCCATTTGTGATTCAAATTGACCGGATAAGAGTTTGTCTCTGTATTAAAATGTTTATCAAAATCCCAAATCTTATATATTTCTTTGTAAACATCTTTAAAACAATCACGATATGCTTTGATGGCTTCTTCGCTCATTTTATCCTCCAACCAAGGGCGTCAGGCGCAAAAACACTAATTTAGATTGTTCAGTTAAAGACAACTCGTCTCCTGGTTCAACCTGCTTGCCATTGATAAGCACAAAATAAGCACCTCGTTTAAATGCGCGAACGGCTGATTGAGCTTCCTTATCGGGGTCAATAAGGGGAGATTGCTTGTCTGGCGTGTGTTGGCTTGCTTCGTTAACAGCAATGCGCCCGTCTTTAGCCTGTTCTTCAATGTCTTCTTGTCTTAAATATTGTCGGTTAATGATTTTTCGTTTCTCTTGCTCTTGTATATCATTACGGGCATTAAGTGATCGTACTTGTTCTGTCACTATCTGTCGAATCAATTCACAGATTTCGACTTTCTCTTCGGCTAACTTGTAAATCAAGTCATCAAAACTTGATTGCTTCTCATGCCCATCAATTTTGCAGGAAATAAGTAATTCTGTCATCTTGTCCTCCTGGCAATCTAAGGACAACGAAATCTCATTTGTGTCCTATAAGGCCGGAAGAAACTATAGGGCTGGCTGTTTCAGATCAATCTGCCAGAGGCTGCTCGCTGGCGCCCCCTCTAAGCATGGGAACGACGATAGCCTCATCGTCGGAGCGACTTGCGAGGGTGGAGACACCCTCGTTCCCAGGTGGAAAACCTTATTTACCGTCGAGGTATTCGCCTACCCAGTTTTCGTAATCCTCGACCATTTCCTCGTTAGGGTCTTCGGATTTAGCCTCTTCCTCAGCTAGTGCTAAAGATGCTTTTTTGAGGGCTTTGCGTTCTTCGCCGTCGCATTTATCGAGCAATGCAGCGACATGCTGTACGGCTTCGATGTCATCGTCCTCGTCATTATGCTCATCGCTACGCATGTCGACGTATTCACATATATAAACGAGGGCCTTTGCGATGTGCTTCATGTTCTTCTCTTTAATTAACAAACGTTGAATAAATTGCATTGATGGCTTTTGACAAATCGTCTTCTTCGACGCCGACGATAATATTTTGCTCGGAGCTACCTTGGTCGATCATGCGGATATTTACTTTGGCGTCGGCGAGGGCGTTGAATAATTTTGCCGCAACACCGACTTGGCGATTCATACCTTTGCCCACGGTAGCAACCAAAGCCATATTATCGATGACCTCAATGTGATCAGGGTGAACGGTTTCAAGGTCGTCTAATATTTTTTGTTTATTATTTGCCAAATTATCATTGCTGACCACAACTGACATGGTGTCGATACCAGAAGGCGTGTGCTCGTAAGACACGCCGAAGCTTTCGAACACATCAAGCACACGACGACCGAAACCGACTTCGTTATTCATCATGGCTTTTTCAATTAAAAAGACGGTAAAGCCGCCACGACCGGCAATACCAGTTACCGTTTGGTCACCAGGGTCACGGTCGGCAACAATTAATGTTCCACCCTCGTCTGGTTTATTGGTATTGCGGATATTAATAGGAATTGATTTTTCGCGCACTGGAAAGACCGCCTCTTCGTGTAGGACGCTTGCACCCATGTAGGATAATTCGCGCAATTCACGATAAGTAATATCGGTAATGGTTTTCGCCGATGGAACAATTCGTGGGTCAGTAATTAATACGCCTGAAACATCGGTCCAATTTTCATATAAACTAGCATCAAGCGCATTAGCGACAATCGCTCCGGTTACATCACTGCCACCGCGCGAAAAGGTACACACATTGCCGTCTTCTTGTGCGCCATAATAGCCAGGAATGACGTAACGTTTTTCTTCGCTGCAACGCTTACGAATTAAATCGTGTGTAATCGGATCTAATTGTTTGTTTTCATCAAAACGAATAACTTCACTCGCATCAATATATTCTGCGTCTAACAAAGCTGCAACAATACGGCCATTTAAGGCTTCGCCGCGACTTGCTGCGTAGGCAGAGCTTGCGCCTTCGGCAATTTGTTTGCGGCAATCATCAAGTGCACCCTGTAAGCGACAGGTAATACCTAACTCTTTGATAATATCCAAAAAACGTTTTTCGATGTTGCCCCAAACGGAACTGATATCTTGGTGTTTGCTGGCTAATTCATGCGCTAAGTACAAGAGATCGGTTATCTTGGTATCTTCAGGATGTTCCTTACCTGGCGCTGATGGAATGATTAAACGACGCCCTTTATCAGCGTTGATAATATCAGCTACTTTACGCAGTTGTGCTGCGTTAGCGACAGAAGTCCCACCAAACTTAGCGACTTTGAGATCGGCCATGTACTACCTTTGTTAAATGCGGGGCGCAGGCTAATCATGCTTCCGCTTTATGCCAGCCTCAGAATCTGCGCAAATACTGCCGTTTTCTCTGTTTAAATGCCTTTGCGCGCATAAGCGCGTTCAATGACTCCGTCTAAATGCGGTAACGCATTGCGCAATTCTTCTTCTTCACCGTCAACTGCAGTAAAAAAATCAGCGCCGCTATCTGTCGGTTTTATTCCGACACACACAAAGCTCATACCGCTGAGAATTACCTGCAAGGCCTTCTCTTGGTCGGCGCTCATATTCGGTAAGCCAAATGCCGGTATTTGTTGATCTTCGTTTTTGTCTGAATCGGATGGTGTTGTGCCTGGAAATTGAATGATGTTATCGCTCATTGCTTGACCCCGATCAAACTTGGAATTGTGTAGACATCTACAGAGTAGGGCCATGCCATCTACAGCAATACGTGTTGTCCTCGTGCGTACGCAGGGCCCAGTAAATTTAGGTCTTAGTTGTCGCCTCTGTGCTAATTTAGGAATCGACGATTTTGTTTTGGTTAATCCACAATGCGAACGTGATGTCAAAGAGGCGCGAATGTTTGCCAATAAAGCGCGCGATACCTTATTAAATCTTCCTGTTTATTCGAGTTTAGAAGAAGCCGTTGCAGATTGCGATTTGGTTATTGGTACCACCGCACGCCAACGCGACGCTGATTGGGGTAATATTATTGCTGCGCAAGATATTGGTGCTGCTCTAAACGAGTGGCAAGCAAAGCATGTTGCGATTGTTTTTGGCAATGAAGCCGACGGTTTAAATAATGAAGAGCTCGCTTGCTGTCAGCATTTTTTAACGCTTGATACATTTAGTGATTATTACTCGTACAATTTAACTCATGCCATGGCAATTTGTCTCTATCAAGTTAAACAGGCACTTAGCCAAAATAATTCGAGCGATAATGATGTCGGCTTAGCCGATCAAGCAAAACGCCAACAATTGTTTGATTATTGGATTAACAGCTTGGACAGAGTTGGTTATTTACCGGAACATAAAGAAGCCTGGCGCCGCAAACATTTTCAGCGTTTATTTCAGCGCATGCCGCTTACTGAAAAAGACTGTGATCTATTACGTGGAATGTTGGCGCAGTATGAAAAAAGAAAGTTTGAATAGTTTAGAACCACAGATGGACACAGATAAACATAAATAAATGTTTAACGTTGTGTAATTCCTGGGCACGCGGGCACCCCTGCCCGCATATACGTCTCTGTGTGGGCAAGGGTGCCCGCGTGCCCAGGGAAAGAATGCGTCACCATAATACTATTTGTATTAATCTGTGGTTCAGAAAAACTAAGCCAAAGTGCCTTTAGTCGATGGAATGTCCGTACCAGTAACTTTGATCGCTTGGCGAATCGCGCGCGCAGTCGCTTTAAATGCTGCTTCAACAATGTGGTGCGCGTTGCGACCACAGACTTGGTGTAGGTGCAAACAGCACTTTGCATTTTCAACAAGACCGCCAAAGAACTCTGGAATTAATTCGGTATCCCAAGTGCCAAGCATTGGTGCACTAACTTGGATATCGTAAGCCAAATAGGCACGACCTGAAAAGTCGATAGTCGCATTGACCAGCGCTTCATCCAATGGCACAGCCATGTGGCCAAAACGTTCTACGCCGGCACGATCGCCAAGTGCTTCACGCAAACATTGACCAAGCACAATTCCACAGTCCTCGGTGGTGTGGTGACCATCGATGTGTAAATCGCCTTCGCATTTCAGACTCAGGCTGGTGCCACTGTGTTTGCACAGTGCTTCCAACATGTGGTCCAAGAAACCAATGCCGGTGGAAATATCCATCGTGCCAGCTTGGTCGAGGTCCCAAGTGGCTGTTATTTGTGTTTCTTTTGTTTCACGGGTGATCGTCGCTGATCGGCTCATGCTGGCTATATCTACCGCCGTATGCACTATTTACCAGTGCTGTCTATCATCCAGACTGGCGATCTTCTGCAATTTTGGTATGAAATTACTATAAGAGGCTCTATTTGAAGCAGATATTAGCACAACGTTTTCAAACGCAGCATGTCCTCCGTGCTTTTGCATTTTTATGCTGTGGTGCGCTGATCAGTGCGCTTGGCTTGAGCACGCTCGGACCTGGGCCATTGGTAGCTGCATCGCTCTGTGTTATGTGGGCCATTGTCGGAATCATTTTGCGAATTCCGGGCGCTCCAGTTGTTTTGTTATTTACTGCCATTCATTTACCCAGTGGCATCGGAATAGCCGTAGCATGCA
Organism: Planctomycetota bacterium; assembly: GCA_028280785.1. Lineage (GTDB taxonomy): Bacteria > Planctomycetota > UBA11346 > UBA11346 > UBA11346 > JANQLF01. Next base: position 26,355 of record JANQLF010000278.1, on the reverse strand, counting down.
TCATCATCGGTGTTGTCGCGGTCTTGCTCGACATTCTTTTTACACCTGACAGCAGCCTCCCCGAAAAACTGCGTCCCTTGCGCAATGAATTACGTGATGCTGAATTCCAACAAGAAATTCTACAACAGCATATCAGTCGTTATCCGGTTTTACTTGATTCGTGTACCTTATTTTCCAGTGCACAAGAACTGGGCCAATTGGCTTCGATGCTCTGCGAACAATCGATTAAAATTGTCCCGAGTTTTGAACAAATCGGCGTCTTTTATGGTAAGGGTGATAAAATTTCCTGCGCTTATGCGATAAATGCAAAGCAAGAGTCCATTAATCTAAGCGTTGGTAAAAATGAGATTTTTGGTATTACCGAATCGCGCATGCTGGTTTTACGTGACGGCCCACTCAATAATATTTATATTCCTATGCGCGGAGAGCGGCGCCAAGAAGTATCGCGCTTAGGGCCAGGTGTTAATGGTGTTTTATATATTAGTTTTAAGAGCCACGGTATTAATGATGAATTAATTATTGATATTTTACGCGCCCTCGGCCGCTTAGCCGGATTAACCCTCGCTGCTGTTAACTTAATGGCCCAGGCACGAGAATTAGCACTCCACGATGATCTCACCGGTTTATATGGTCGTCATGAATACGAACGTCGTTTAGATGAGCAAATTGCATTGTGTCGACGTAACAAGAGTGTTCTTGGTTTGGTCATGTGCGACATGGACCACCTGAAAAAATTCAATGATGAATTTGGACACCTTGCTGGTGATGCTGCGCTCAAAGCTATTGCCAATAGCATTAATGCACAATTGCCTGAAGGTGGCGTCGCCTGTCGTTTTGGCGGCGAAGAATTTTCTTCCTTTTTGGTTGCTGATAGCAAAGAAGATATCGAACGTTTCGCTAATTCGATTCATCAATCTATACGCAATACAAACCTCGAAGTAGATGCACAACTTACAGCGAGTATCGGTTGGAGCATTTTGCTAGAAAATGATGGCGAAGAAGATTTAATTAAACGTGCGGATAAAGCTTGTTATCAAGCTAAAGAAAGTGGACGTGATCAAGTTATTGAGGCGCCACATGAGTAGCTTCAAATCCTTTTCTTTATCTGTAGTCGTTGGAATTATCATTGCTGGCGCAGCGTTTTACGTTTATCAAGACCTCGCTACAAGTATTCTTTGTTTTATCATTATTCCTTTAGCTCATTTTTGCACCTATACCAAAGATAAATCTGCATTTGAAACCATTACCCATCGCGTCGCCGATGACCCTAAGTTATTAGCGTTAAAGCGTGAACAAATTTTAGAAGAGCTGAGCATTCTCGAATCAGCGCGAACATTACAAAGTACTGTATTCGAAGCTTCAACTGAATTGGTCGGTTTATCCGATGAAAACGATGCGCGTGAACGATTCATGGCAACATTACAAATTTATTGGTCCTCTGCTGGATTAGATTTATTTGTTTGGGAGCGCGGTGTTTGGACAAGCCTCGGTGGTGAAGCTTTTGGTGATGAACCGATGTTAACAGGCCCAGTCCAGTTACCTGATACTAAACAAAAAGAATTAATTCTCGATCTTAGTCCTGGTGTTGATGGACAGGCTGCAGTTATTTTACGCAATGCCAAACCGCAACCAACAATTGCAAATCGTAGTATTAGTGATCAACGTTATATCGCTGATGTGCTACGTGGTCAGTTGGTCTTATCACTGCGTCGTGTAAAATTATATAATCGTTTACAAGAACTTGGACGTACAGATCCATTAACTACCGTTACCCGTCGTTGGTATGGCATTGAACGCTTAGAAGAATTAATCAAAAGTCGAGAAACTGCCTGTATTGCCATGGTCGATATAGACTACTTTAAGAATATTAATGATAATCATGGTCATCAAACCGGTGATTTGGTTTTAAAAACGGTTGGTGGCGTTCTGAATAAAACGCTACGGACTGGCGATATAGCCTGTCGATACGGTGGTGAAGAATTCTTATTATTATTACCACGCGCAAGTGCGGTGAGTGGTCGTGACGTTGCTGAACGAATTCGTGCTAAAATTGCTACACTTGCCGATCTACCCTGTGAAGTAACTGTCAGTGTTGGGGTTACTGATGTGCGCCCCACCGATAATGCTGATTCGATTATCGGCCGTGCTGATGCTGCGTTGTACTATGCCAAAGAAAATGGCCGCAATCAGGTAGTGCTTGCTGATGAAACAACGGAAGTACATTCCTACAAAATGGACGGCACTAAGTAATGGAAGCACAAAACATAGGCTTTATTGGCGGTGGAAATATGGCTTCGGCTATTATCGGTGGCCTCGAAAAAGCCTATCAAGATATTGGTATTCATGTTTGTGATGCAGTAGAGCTTGTTCGCGATAAGCATAAAAACCTCAATCGCCAAACCTATGCTGATATTACAAACCTTTGTCAGCACAGTGATGTCATTGTCTTAGCGGTTAAACCTCAAAATTTTGGCGATATAATGGCAGAATTAGCTGCGGCTTTAAACGGTCAGCTTGTCATTTCTATTTTAGCCGGTGTTACCATTAAACAAATTGAAGCTGCTTTGCCTGATCAGGTTCATGTCGTACGCACTATGCCCAACACACCAATGATGATTGGACAGGGTATGATTGGTATGGCCCGCGGCACCCATGCTGACGAAAAAGATATCTCTTCTACTAAGGATATTTTTGGTATTTCTGGTAAAACACTAGAAATTGATGAATCAAAGATGAATGCGTTAACTGCCGTTTCTGGTTCGGGCCCTGCTTACTTTTTCCATTTTTGCGAAGCACTTCAAGCGGCAGCCGAATCCATTGGCTTTTCTACTGAAGAAGCACAATTGCTCGTGAGTCAAACCGCTCAAGGGTCGGTTAACTATTTATGTCAGCAAGAAGGCTTTCCTGCTGCACAATTACGCGAACAAGTAACCAGTAAAGGTGGCACAACCGCTGCGGCCTTAGATGTTTTTAAATCTAAAGATTTTATTGATATGTGCCAACAAGCATTAGCAGCAGCAGAACAACGAGGTAAGGAATTGGCGGAGCAAGCATGATTAATTGGCAGGAAAAGGTTCATAAGCCATATCTCATCTCTTCTCAAAGCGAAGAGGAAATTAAACCTGGTGAAACGTTTTACTCGACTCTTCACTTCGAAAACGGAGAATTTATCAGAAGAGATTTTAAAGCAGAAGAATGGGATAACGTAGATAAAGAAAAAGTAATTAGCTGGTGGCGACAAGATCTTCCTGTTAATAAGGATGAACATAAACAGCAATTGCTTAATGCGACTGTTTTACTTGGTATCTTTAATGATATGAAGCAAACAAATTCACGGCATGAACAATGTTTTCTTTACTGCCTTGGATTGCTGTTAATGCGCCTTAAGAAGCTGCGTTATTTAGACATTGCTCATGAAGAGAATGAAGACTTTATATTATTGCAAGATCGCAGCGATAAGAACTGTTATAAAATTAAAGACCCAAAAATGACACCAGAAGAAGAAGATATCGTATCTAAAAATCTAGAAAGTATCTTCACTGTTCACACCCCAGAAGAAATTAATCCTTCTTAGGTAACTCAATACCTTTTTTATTCATAAATTCTTCGGCGCTCATTATCTTCGGTTGATATGGCTTAATATATTTAACCTGCTTGGTTTTATGCACTCGCAAATTAGTTTGTTTTGGTAAACCAAAGCGCCAATCATCTCGACTGCGTAATAGCCTATCAGCGGGAAGTTCATTTTCTAAAGGAACACGCGGAGCGTTTAAAATTCCATATTCATGAGTATCGTAAACCATTCCTGTTTGATGATCGACTCGATAGCGGGTACCAGTAAATTCTGCTCCTGCCCGACGATCATAATATTTCTGGCGACCAGTTCCCGAAGAAACGCCACCCTGTCCATTCGCGCCCATGTTATGTGAATCCATTTCTTCACGTAATTTGCGCAACTCTTGGCCATTTAAAGCATCTGGATTATCTCGCAATGCTTGTTCGATATGTTCAGATGTTTTTGATTCTGAAAATAAGGTTCCTAAATCGTCACCGACAATGCCTTGGGCTGTATCTGCAACAACAGCATTAGCCACGGCTCCAGGAGATCGCGCAACATTAATCGCTTGATTAAGGCAGCTCGACAAGGAGAGCATGAGTACCACTAAGAGCAAAAAGCGTAAACACATCTTAGACAAAAGTATGCCAAGGGTTTTCTTTGACACCAAGTACTAAGTATCGTGCTTTGGCTTCGCGCATCAGCTTCTATTCACTGGCTTTTCTTCCATAGTAAGGAGCTTCAACACCAAACTCAAGTAAACCGATATCAGGTTTAGCCCCCTTAAATTGATATGTTGCAGGAACTTGATCATTAATTCCTATAATGATCTCACCTTTATCAATTTGCTGCGTTGCTTCCTTCCCTATGCGATAATCGCCTTTCTCTTCATCGACATATACCGGTTTTTCTTGAACCCCATTTTCTTCTTCGAACATAATTTTCCATTTATTCATATAAGGAAAATAAAGATTATAGTCTAAATCAAGTGTCACGTGTTTTTCAATTTTCATACGAGCATTTTGTAAAGTATATGCATTTACATTGGCATGGAAAATATTGTTACGCATTACCATATTCTTTACACCTTCACTATCCGGACAAAAAGCAAACTTTCCATTTCCTTTACCATCTGCAGCAGTACTAGTATCGGTTTCTGGTACACAAACATTATGATAGTAAAAAGTCCAACCGCGCGCACCATTACGTATTTTTATAGCTGCTTGGTGAAATTTTATAAACTGATTACGAACGATAAAAGCAGGACCAGTATGAACTGGTGCATCACTGAAACCATTATGAAACTCTTCCATTTTATTATCATAGACACGCATATTGATACCAGCACCATCAGGTTCTATACAGTCATCACCAGTACGAAGAAAATAATTTCTATAGACATCAATATTTCCTTTTTCAGGAATATCTTTTGCCGTAAATGTTGGTAACGCATTTGATTGATTTATAAATGTACAATCGCGTATAGTCACATCACTCATATACTTAAATACTGAACTATCATTCATTGGGTTGTCTTTAATTTTAAACCATGGATACGGTCGGTTATTTCCTTTACCTTCAACACGAGCCGGCTTTGAACTATACCAGTCCCAATACGAATTATGTTGTGCTAAACAATTCTCAACTAAAGAATCTTTAGCTATTGCAAAACCACCATAATAATCAGCGACTTTACCATACATTTGCATATTTCTTACAATAATATTAGATGACGGTTTTGTTTTACTGAAATCACGGCAGTTTATGGATACGCGATTTTCCATAGTAATGTTCTCAATTACTACATATTTACCTACTACCCGTAATCCTCCAGGAACAAAACTGCTACCATTTTTATCCTTATAACGGCGGGAAATTTGTAAATCAGCTAACTTAATATCTATGCCATCAGGGACCGTAAAATAAAGTGTATCTCCATCCTGTATAAATGCGCCGTATTCATTCATATTCGTAGTGTTTTGTTCGAGATGTTCTAAAGTTGCGCCACGATGTGGTCCTGCTCGTTTATCCTTACCCCAAAATATACTCTGCTTTGTAGTAAAACCCCAAAATATATAGCTTGTCGAAGGATTGCCGGTCTTTTTTCGTACAGCCATCATTATCGTATTTTGTACATCCGCCTTATAAATCTGGCGGCCATCTACATCTTTTTTATGTAATTCATATGGTAACTTACCAACACCGCTTATTTTCGGATCAGCGTCTGTTAAAATTACACCGTCAGAACCACGTATAGTAATATAGGCATCTTCAGTACCTTCGAGAGTGATTTGATCTAAGTAACTAAGGTGATGCGTACCTTTTACTAATTCAAGAACATCACCAGGTTGCAATGATTTAATTGCTTTAAAATTATTAAATGGTTTCTCTTTACTACCATCTCCATGTTCAGCGGCATCATTGTTGATATAATATATTTTACCTGTTCCAGTATTAACTTTTGAATTCAATGTTTTTACTGTTTGGCTAGGCAACTGCTTAGTCACGCCATCGGGATCTATAATTTCAAAGTTAACTTCATATTCAGTATTTTCATTTAAAAACATCACTGAAGTGGCCATAGTCTCATATGGTTTCGTATTTCCTCGACCGTAATTTATTTGTATTTTAACTGGATAATGTGCTTCTAACCATTTTGCATCACCTTTTTTTCGATAAGTCACTTTACCACTAACATTATTATTCGCATCACCATGAAATCGATATTTAATACCAATATTTTCATATGTTGGACTTATCTCCATTTTAATTGGCTCAACACCATTTTTAATTTCATCGGCAGCAAAAAGACAACATGGTAATAATATTATTAGAAGAAAAATATTTCTCATATTTAAACCCTCCCTTTGTTATTAAGTACACCCACTAAACTAAAGGTAAAACAGAGTGTGACTTTAGTACTATAATTATATAACAATGTTATAACATTAGATAATTGTGGTAATTTAAAAAGAAAGCGGTAACTATTCTTGAAATATAAGTCACTTATTTTTAAATACTTATAATATAAACTAAAAACTATCACTAGAGATTATATGTACTACGTTTCTTTCACAGCCTTAGTTTCTACTATCGAAGGCAGCGTCTCATAAGATAGCAAGCTACTCTTACTTATGAGTTAGGGGTCTTTGACCACTACAATTTCCTTGGCAAAAACTCTGTCGAATACAGGTAAATTGGATGTCAAAACACCTGTATTTTTTTACAATTTTTTATCTGTTGTGGTGATGAAAACTCAGCGTTATTGACCGTCATTAGTCAATAACGAGACACCCTATCAATTTGCTTGTATTCATGGTCAAAATCCTACCGTTAGCGACCAAATCATCGATATTATCTACAGAATATTTAAGTGCGGTAACTTATTGTGCTAAAATGACTTAGATACTTTTCGACATTTTTAGGGATAGAGAAGATAGATGAATGAAGAATCTTTAACTATAGAACGTACCTTTCAAATCAGATGCCCACGTGAAGACCTCTTACTTGCCTTACAGGCAGCTGATGCGGTAGTACCGAATAATAGTGCTAATCCAATTGTGAACAATCTGAAGCTACAAGCAGCAGATCATCTATTGGAAGTATCTGCTACAGATACTCAGGTAGGTCTACGAGCGATAGTCAGAAGAATCGAAATTGATGCTGATGGACAAGTTATCATCCCAGCACGTCAATTGGTGAGTATTTTAAAAGAATCGAGTTCAACAGATGTGAATATGCATCTGATGAGCGATGATGGACAACAGTTCCTCCAGATCAAATTGAGCGATGGTGATTACAACCTACCCATCATTGCTAGTGAAACTTTCCCAACCATTAGTCACTTCCCTGATAGTGGTACCATTCTCAAAGTTCCAGCGCAGACACTTGAGCAAATGATTAAGAGGACTTCATTTGCTGTTGATCGCGATCGTACGAGTGCCGTGCTCAGTGGTGTTTATCTTGCTGCACGTGATGGTGAGCTGATACTTGCCGCGACTGATGGTAAGATTCTCGCTGAAGCAGTTGATAAGAGCGAGCAATATGGCGGTGATGAAGAATTACAGGCAATTATACCTGCGATTACCGTTAATCACGTTAATCGGATTCTCAGTTCAAACGCAAAAAATGATGTCGAGTTAAGTGTTCAAAAGAAAATAGTGTTTATTCGCAGTACTATTGGTGGAGGCGATGGTGGCAGTGGTAGCATTCAAATAGAACTGAGCAGCCGCTTAGTCGAAGGTTCTTACCCAGCTTACCGCAATGCCATTTCAACCAGTGGTCAGTCAAAAGTTACGTTTAAGACCAAAGACCTGCTCTCAGGTGTTCGTCGTACCGCTTTGATGACTAGTGCTGCGAGTCGTGGAATTGTCGTGCAGCTAGAAGCAAGTCAGGCGATCTTAAGTAATCTCAATCATACAACTGGATCAGCGCGTATTCCGATAAACTGTTCCTTTGATGGTGGTGACGAGCGCATTGGTATGAACGCCGGATATCTCTCTGAGGTGCTCAAAGTCCTTGGCACTGATGATTGCACGATCGAGTTGAATGGTCCTGGCAAGGGTTTGATCATTCGCAGCGACGACTCCTGCTTCCTAATCATGCCAATAACATTGCCTAATTAGAATCTTAAAGATTACGACGTTAAGAGCGGCGAGTTCTCGAGCCTGCGATCGCCGAAGAGTGGTCCGAGCTACCTGCGAGGAAATTTTCGTAGAAAATTAGCAATGACAAAGAGAGCGGGGGTTTGGGGGCAAGGCCCCCGAGACAATTGACGAGTATTGGAGTGGAAGTAGCTTGGGCGCCCTTTTGAACTAATCCAAAACTCCTCTCTGACGCTGTTTAGCGTCGTTCCTGAAAAGCAACAAGGAAGATCGTATGGCCAAGGCCAAGAAAAATGTTTACTTCTTCGGTGGCGGTAAAGCCGACGGAAGCGCAAAATTAAAGAACTTACTCGGTGGTAAGGGCTGTAACCTTGCCGAAATGTGTCGCCGTGGATTTAACGTCCCATCTGGTTTGACTATTACCACAGAAGTTTGCACCTATTACTACGACAATGGCCGTAAGTATCCAAAAACCTTGAAGGCTGAAATTGCAGCCGCGATCAAGAAAATGGAAAAGGTTCAAAAGAAAAAATTTGGCGATGCTAAGAATCCATTATTAGTAGCGGTACGTTCTGGTGCGCGTGAATCGATGCCAGGTATGATGGATACTGTTCTTAATCTTGGTTTAAATGATAGAACCGTTGAAGGTCTCAAAGCATTGACCAACGACGGTCGTTTTGCTTATGACTGCTATCGTCGCTTTATTCAAATGTACGGCGACGTGGTTATGGGCGTGCAAAAGAAAGATGATAACGAAGAAGATCCGTTTGAAGAAATTCTTGAAGAAGTAAAACATAAAGTTGGTGCCAAAGAAGACGTTGATCTCAACGAAGAAGCCTTGCGCCAAGTTATTAATGGTTTTGTTAAGTTAATTAAAAAGCATACTGGTAAGGCTTTCCCACAAGATGTGAATAAGCAACTTGAAGGCGCTATCGGTGCGGTATTTAGTTCATGGATGAATGACCGCGCTATTCTATACCGTGCAAAATACAACATTCCTGCGGAATGGGGTACAGCGGTTAACGTTCAATCGATGGTATTCGGTAACATGGGCGAAGACAGTGCAACTGGTGTTGCCTTTACCCGTAACCCAGCAAACGGTGTGAACGAATTCTACGGTGAGTATCTTGTTAACGCGCAAGGTGAAGACGTGGTTGCTGGTATTCGTACACCATTGGCAATTGCCGATATGGCAAAAGACGCCAACTGGAAGAAAACCCACAAAGAACTCGAAGCCGTTCGCAAGAAACTCGAAAAAGAATTCGGTGATGTACAAGACTTCGAATTCACTATCGAAAATAAAGAACTGTTCTTACTCCAAACACGTAATGGTAAGCGTACCGCGCAAGCTTACGTAAAAATTGCTCACGATATGGTGAAGCAAAAATTAATGAGCCCAGAGCACGCGATTTCTTCTGCTGATCCAGAAGCTATCGAGCAGCTGCTTGCTCCAATTTTTGAAGCAAAAGGTTTGGCAACGGCTCTTAAAGATGGTTCAAAAATTGCAGTCGGTTTACCTGCTGGCCCAGGCGCCGCTTCTGGTTTACTTGCACTTACGGCCGAAAAAGCCGAAGAGTTTGCTAAGCATGGTCCTGTTGTACTTGCTCGTATCGAAACCAGTCCTGAAGACCTCCGCGGTATGATTGCGGCAAACGGTATCTTAACGGCCAAAGGCGGTGTTTCTTCACACGCTGCGGTTGTTGCCCGTCAAATGGGTAAGGTCTGTGTCGCTGGTGCTGGCGATGTCTTGATCGACTACAAGAAGGGCACCCTCGCTGCTGGTGGTACCACCATCAAAGAAGGTGAATTCATTTCGATTAACGGTTCAACCGGTGACATCTTTGCTGGTAAGATCGAAACAGCTCCATCTGAATTAATTCAGGTCTTGGTTGATAAATCACTCAAACCAAACAAATCTGAATTATTCAAATATTATGACTTTGTCATGAAGCTTGCTGATAAAGCGCGCGTTCTTGGTATTCGTACTAACGCTGACCAACCTGATCAAGCAAGTAACGCTGTTGCTTTTGGTGCAGAAGGTATCGGTCTCTGCCGTACCGAGCATATGTTCTTCGAAGGCGATCGTATCGACCACGTTCGTGAATTAATTATGTACGCTGCCGAATACAGCGAATTTAAAGATAAACTTGCTGCTGGCGGTAATGAAAAAGTACTGCGCAATGAATACGATGGTGCGATTAAGCATTTCAATAATTCACTTAAAAAATTACAACCAATTCAGCAAAAAGACTTCGAAGGTCTGTTCAAAGCAATGGACGGTCGCCCAGTTACCGTTCGTTACTTAGACCCACCACTTCACGAATTCTTACCACAAACACCAGAACAAAAACGTGACCTTGCTGAAAAACTAGGCATTTCTGTTGGCGACGTAGAAAATCGCTGTGCAGCATTGCATGAGAGCAACCCAATGCTTGGCCATCGTGGCTGTCGTTTAGGTGTGGTTTATCCTGAAATTTCTGAAATGCAGACCCGCGCTATCATTAAAGCCGCGATTTCTGTAGCCAAGAAAACCAAGAAGAAACCACAACCAGAAATCATGATTCCGTTGGTTGGCTTTGCCCGTGAGTTGGAACTCCAACTCGACATCGTGCATAGCGTAGCCAAAGAAGAAATGGCTGCAGCTAAAACCAAGATCCCATACAAAGTGGGCACCATGGTTGAAATTCCACGCGCTGCTTTGACCGCTGATGAAGTAGCTGAGCACGCTGAATTCTTCAGCTTTGGCACCAATGACTTAACTCAAACCTGTTTGGGTATGTCGCGTGACGATGCTGGTACCTTCCTCCCTCACTACGAGAAACCAGAAGTTGCCATCGTTGATAACAACCCATTTGCCTCGCTTGATCAAACCGGTGTTGGTAAATTGGTCCAAGCTGGTGTTGAAGGCGGTCGCAGTACTCGTCCAGACATCAAACTTGGTATCTGTGGTGAGCACGGCGGCGATCCTGCTTCTATCGAATTCTGCCACGGCGTTGGTTTAACCTACGTCAGCTGTAGCCCATTCCGTGTACCTGTTGCACGTTTGGCTGCTGCGAAGGCTGCTGTCAAAGCAGGTGTTAAACTCGGCGGCAAAAAGAAAAAAGCGGCTAAAAAACCGGCAAAGAAAAAAGCGAAGGCTAAAAAAGCCAAGCGCTAAGAATTGAGTTACCAAAACAAAACCCCGGCGTTGATGCGCCGGGGTTTTTTAATGGAAACAAATAAACTAAATACTGTTAGACGCCTACACCTGCTGAAACCGTGAACACATCTGTTCTCTCAGAAGCACCACCCGGATCGTAGGTAATTGAGATGCCGATACTGGCATTATCAGCAGCATCATATTTGCTTGCCTGAGAAAGCGTATTTAACGCGACACTTGGTACCGTGATGGTCATCGTGAAGGTGACGGTATCTGGCGTCGTATCAGTAAGTGAACCGCTTGCGACGATCGTAAACGTATCGGTTATATAATCGTAGGTTGCAGACCCCGATCCCGTAACGGTTGGATTATCAGCAGACCCTTCGACGTTCCAGCCAGTGATGTTAAATCGATTACCAGCGTCATAGGTGATCGAGAGATCCATTTGAGCGCTCGTATCGACGCCATTAACGACGGTAATGCCAGCGACGGTGTCATTACCCCATTGTAACGAAATGGTCTGTGCTGCAGCTGTACCAGCCTCAGCTTCGATCATGTCAGCTATCGTTACCCCACCACCAGAGTTCTTCTCACCACTACATGAGCTGAGGATAACGATGCTGAGAATAATGATTAGGTTTATGAATTTCATGAGTGATTCCTTCTAAGGGCTTTAATCGTAGTCTGGAAGCAGGCCACCAGACTTATTGTCTTTTGCTTTCTGAAGCAGCTTGTAGAGATCGTTGAAGTCATTCTTCGATGCGAAGTTGAGCGTGACCGAGCCCTTGCCGGTTTTCTCGTTGTACTTCACTTTGACCTTGCGTCCAAGAATGCGGGTCATGTCCCCCTCTACTTCCTTAATTTCAGGACTCTTCTTTTTGCGTTTGCTGACCACCGTAGTGAACGATTTGCGATCCTTCTCCTTGGCTAGCTCTTCAGTCTCGCGCACGCTCAGTTTGTTGATGATGACTTGGCGTCCTAAACTGAGTTGCGCATCTTCATCGTCGAGGGACAAGATCGCTTTAGCGTGGCCGGTGCTCAGACTGCCATCAGCTAACGCATCGAGGAGTTGCTTCGGCAATGATAAGAGGCGCATGCTGTTGGCGATGCTCGCCCGGCTCTTGCCGACGCGCCTGCTCAAATCATCTTGAGTCAGTTTGTAATCATCTATTAACTTACGGTAGGCAACGGCTACCTCGATCGGATTTAAATCGGCACGTTGAATATTTTCGATGAGCCGAATTTCTGAAAGGCTTTGGTCATCGTCATTGGTTCTGATGACAACAGGGACTTGTTGGAGGCCCAAAAGCTTGGAAGCACGGTAGCGACGCTCGCCAGAGACGATTTCGTAGCCCGCAGCACCCTGTCTCACCACTACTATAGGCTGAATAATTCCATGTTCACGGATTGACTCGGATAATTCTTCTAAGTCTTTATCGGAAAACTGTTTACGCGGATTTTCCGCGGGGGGACGGATCAAAGAGAGCTCAACCATCACATAGCCGTCTTGATTTTTTTCGCCTTTTTTTGGCGTATTTTTTAGAACATTTTGAATACTTTTTCCCAATTCGGGATTCACCATGCCTGGCTTTTGTTTCTTCTTAGACCCGAAGACCATCGAGAAGCTCCTTCGCTGCCGCTAAGTAGGCAACACTGCCTTGGCTCAACGGATCATACTCACAAATAGTATTGCTATGGCTCGGTGCGGCGGCCAAAGCAACATCACGGGGAATCAATGTCTGAAAAACCTGATTCGGAAAATGCTGGCGTAATTCGGATACAACCTGCTGATTTAAGGCTAAATAGTCCTCGTACATGGTCAAAAGAATACCTGCCAAGCCTACGGAATGGGCGAAATCGTGTTCTATGCTCTCTAAGCTGCCCAGCATTTGGCTCAAACCTTCCATGGCATAGTACTCACATTGGATGGGAATAAGCACCTTGTTCGAGGCTAAAAGGGCATTTATTGACAAAATATTGAGATTTGGAGGGCAATCGATGAGGATGACGTCGTATAGGTCCCTTATATCAGCGAGCAATGACTGCATGACGCGTACTGACTGGGAGTCCTGTTGCAGGCGCAATTCATAGTCTGAGAGGTCAGCTCCACATGGAATCACATCGAGGTTTGCTATGCGAGTTTTAACAGGCGTGGCAGATCCATAGACACAGGGGCCCTCGTAATCTGGAGCGAGAACAGAGGAGGCATTGCCTTGTGGATCGTTATCAATTACCAGGCAGCGCTTGCCTGCCTTAGCAATATAGGCAGCCAGATTGATGACGGTTGTGGTCTTTCCGACCCCGCCTTTTTGGTTGGCAACGGTTATACAATCAGCCATTGGGGCGGAGTCTAATAGAGCCAAAGGGCTGTCTAGAGTAATGGCGACTGGAATACTGGGGGAGCAAGCAGCGCTATGTTCCACGTGGAACAATTGGGGTATGAGAGGCCCTGTGAGTGTGCACAGATGTTCCACGTGGAACAATCGAAAGAGAGACCGCAAGCAAGGGGTTCATACAGACCTATTTCTATTATAAGCCAATGAATATATTATACTTACATGTTTACAAAAAGAATTGCATGCAAAGTAACACGTGTTACCCAGTCACAGCACCATCTTGCCTGCATTAAGCATCCGGAGACAGCAATGAAGCTCACTTTTGCACTGATGACCAGCCTGCTTTTGACGATTGCATCGAGTATGCATGGCAGCGAAGGACCGACCGTGTTTAGCGAATTCGAACATACCTTTCCCAAAGACGAGAACTTTTTCCCAATAGGGGTGTGGACTCAGTCGCCGGCCAATGCGGCTAAGTACAAAGCTATGGGGGTTAATTTTTACTATGGGCTCTGGGCAGGACCGACAGCTGAGCAAATTGCTGGCCTCAAAAAGCATGACATGTATGTCATATGTCAACTCAACGAGTACGCACAAAAAAGCCTCCTCGATGAGAAGATTGTGGTCGGTTGGATGCATCGCGATGAGCCAGATCTGGCCCATGTCTATCCTCGCAAATTACTCAAGGGGCCAAAGGGCAAGCAGATCATCAAAGAGAAGTGGCCCGAGATCTACAAGGAACTCGATCTCGACAACAACGAGTACAACGGTTGGGGCATGGGGGCACATCCGATCAACGACATCCAGGCTGACTACAAGCGCTACAAGAAAATTGACACTAAGCGACCGGTTTACCTACAGCTCTCTAAGGGTGTGGCGCTTAACGGAAAACTTGCTGGTCGTGGTGATCGCAGCGGCAAGACCTGGGAGTATCCAGAATACATCAAGGGTTCGGACTGCGTCACCTACGACATCTATCCAGTGGCCTACGGATACCACGACAAACTTTATCTCACTGGCGATGGGGTGAGCGCGCTCAAAAAATGGGGCAGCGATAAGCGTCCCCTCATGGTAGCCATAGAAGCTGGATTTGGCGAAGACCGCCTCGCCAATCAGGCTGAGCAGCGCGCCCAAATATGGATGTCGATTAATCACGGTGCCAAGGGCATTTTCTGGTTTGTTCACCGTTGGAAGAACAAAAAGTTGCTAAGTGAAAAAATGCCACTCGACGACCCACAGATCGGCAAGCAGGTCAAAGCCATCAACGAAGAATTGCACAGCCTGGCAGCGGTCATCAACAGCAAAGAGCGTAACGACCTAGTCAGTGCAGCAGGGGCCAATCTCGACCTGGGTGCACGCAAGCATGGCGGCGCTACCTATGTCTTTGCAGTTGAACGAGCGGGCAAAGCAGGATCGGCAACCATCAGCATCAAAGGACTCACATCAGGAACCGCTGAAGTTATCAATGAGAGCCGCACTGTTCCGGTCAAAGATGGGAAGATAGTCGATGACTTTGCAGCTTGGGGAACGCACCTGTACAAAATCAAATAGTGGCGTACTTGCGGTTTTGAAAATGAATTCTAGCAGACACGATGGACTCTTCTGCTAAGCTGGACGCATGATCTTAATTCAGCGCCAGCAGGTGGGCGGTTCGAACGTATTCCTTTTTTGGTTGTGGGCCGTTTCGACAGCGACTTGGACAACGATAGCTTATCTCGTTTTTATCTTCTTCTTCCTGGTTCCTAATGAGCCTGAAATTCTGCCTATAATGAACAGGCTCTTGCTGCCAACGACCTTTGTTACTTCGTTAATGGCCTGGGTGGCATTAGTGCTGGGTATGGACTGTTTTCGTGGTCTCATGAAAGCGGCTTGTTTTTGCGCAGCGCTTTGCGTCATCGTCGCTAATTTAGCCCTGCACCTTCTTATCTCTTAGCTGCAAGAGAATTGCTGAAATGTGAGGCAGCTGCCAGCCAATAAATGGTATGCGCATGCCAGCATTCATGCTTTGTGTCTGTTTACTCATGTCTTGCGATGGATTGACGCCCATTCAGTCGCGTGCCGAAGCATTGGTTTGGGACAGCGTGCATTTTCAGCGCTGCGAAAAAATAGCTGACCGACCAAGTTTCTTTTACGACAGAAGCGAAGGCGTTTGGTACCACTTTCAATTTGGCAATAACATGCCTGAACGCTTCGATACCTGGGGCCATCTGCGTATTAATCCCATATTAGGTAGAATCGAATATTGGGATTTCGCCGTTGATGGCTGGGTTAACGACGACATTCGAGAGCTAGGTCCATAAGCTAGACTCAACTAGAACTTGGCACTGAACAGCTCGCGCGCATACTGTAATTGTGAACGAACGCTCAGAAGAACATCTCCACAAAGAAGTCGGATTACTCGTCAATATCAATAAGGACGATGAGTACATTAAGCAATCGTTGCGTTCTTACGGTTACGAAGATTTGGAAATAGCAGCAGCCATTGCTCAACAGCGCAGCAGTGATCTAAAAACACCGCTATGGCGCGAGTTATTGTGGCCATTCTTAATTGGCGCATTGCTCGGTTTGATCTTTGCTGCCATTGATCATGTAGACCGAGAAGGGGGAGATGGAACCTTTTTTCTAAGCGTCTGCTTTGGCGCAGGCATTGTCTACGTTATGTGGGGCCTCGCCGCAATTATTCGAGCAGTGTATATTGTTGTTGGTTTCAAAGTTTTTGTGGTCTTTGTGTATTTGGTAAAAATTCCGAAGCTCTATGAGATTTATCTCGAATTAGAAGACGACGAACAAAACAAATTTCAAAACGGCGTTCTGTTTATCGCCATTGGTTTGTTGTGCATTTTTATTATTCCGCTGTTGCTGGCCGCACCGGCGCTCGACCCGCATGACATGGTGCGCTAATCGACTGCTTCTGGTTTACGTTTAGTAAGCCACGTAAACATGCCCAGTCCGAACAACGAGCCGAAAAAAGCAGCAACTAAGCAATAACGCCAAAACAATTGATCCCAAGGCACAAAATAACGAACGGTTAACTGGTCGCTGTTGCCGATCTTACTCGCTATTGATCCGTGTGTTTGATTAAAGGCCTCAAAAAAACTCGGGTCGTGTATATCTTTGCCTAATTCAATCTGTTCGTGTTCATATGCAGCCTGCGCGGCTTGGTAGTCGATACCACGTTGTAATTCGTAGAGATAGGCATCTTCTAATTTCGCAACAATGTCTGGTCGCATATGCTTTTCTAAGGCACGCATGCGCATTTCGCAGTGCTGTTTGAGATTGTCAGCAATTTCTTGATCTGGCCAAAAGCGCTTGGCCATGCTCACGGCACGACGATATGCTGACCAGGCTATGCGCTTTTGTCCAAAGCCTTCCATGATGTCGCCAAGTGCCAGTGCAAAATGTGGATTAGCACCGCCGCCGTAAACCCACATGCCAATAATACCAAGTACGGGTTCATCGAAGGGCGCGGACAATTCATCGAAACCAAAAATAAGTTTTGCCTCTTCAACGTATTCATTGTCATCATTATAATCGCCAATGATACCATCGACGAATAAATTAATGGTTGGTATATGCATGAGAATAAATGAATCGTTGGGATCCTTAGGTATCTGGTCATAGAAATGGGTGTGCCGTTCAGCCCCATAGTATTCATCAGACTGAAATTCACCGAGGCTATGACCAATGATCGAATTGAGGTAGAGCGCTTTGGGTTTGTCTAAAAACACCAAGAGATTTTGTATCGCGAATAATTGAAACCATTCACGGCCAAAGTGTGCATTGGGATTATGGCATAAACTCTTTTTAATTAATTCCGCAGCCTCTTTGACTTTTTCTTTTGCTGCTGCATCACCCTGCATCGCCTTTTTCATATAGGCGTGGACTAATATAGTGCCTTTGTTGGCATAATAGCGGTACCAGGCGAGGCTGAGTTCGGACGGTTCATAGTTTATAAGCTCAAACAGGGCCTCTGATAATGTATAAGAATCATCGGCATAGCGTTCTTGGGCAAACAGATGCCAGGCAATGTCTAAAGGCCGAAAAGGCTTGGGCTCTTCACCAAACTCATCAAGCAAGGCCTGCCTTTTTGCTTCTATATATTCGAGACCGCGCTCGGACTGATGTAACCGTTCATAGGTAACGGCGATATTATCAAATAAATGGAGGGAGGTGTAACCGTGTTTGAGGCCATCACGTTTGTGCTGTTCGAGTAATTCTAAATTAATCCGAAGCTTTTCTTTATACCACGACTCGCCGTGTTTACGAAAGCGCTGATGAATGACGTCGTGGACCATGGCAAAACGCAACGGCATTTGTACGCCAGTGCGTTTAAACGTGTGTAGGCCAGGACCTTTCTGCGTTTTACGACTATCGCCATTAAGCAGACAAAAAATGCCCCATAAAGCCACAAAGATCAGTGCGTACGCAACGCAGCAATACGAAGCGCGTCTTTCTAAGGATGATTGCCACCAGGGAATTGGTTTAGCTTCGGTGGACGACACGCAAATCGCCACGAACAGCAAAGACGAGGACGAAGAATAAGCCAACGCCGAAAATGACATTTACAACGGCGTCTCTCAAGAACAGTGCTATGCCACTCGGTACTTCTTCCTCAGCTGGAGCCCCTTGTTGCAGGTATTCGGATTCAAATTCTTCCTCATAGCTCTGAATATCAGAATCGTTGTAACAGGCTGCTAAGGGAACAGCGAAACAAATAACTATGGATAAAAAAAGCGCGCGAAGCATGTATCGATACTATCTCAGATAAGTGCAAGACCAAGAAACAAAGCGTCTATTTATTGCCAAAAACGGCAAGAGTGTGCGACAATACGGAGGGCCTTTGTAAACGAGTACCGTTTACAATTGTCACTTTATTCAGGCGGAGTATTCTCAGCAAAATGACTAGATGTATTCTATTATGCTTTTTGATTTGCTGTAGTTTGTCTGCCCAAGAAACACTAACCGTGATGGTTTGTCCGCCTACAGCGGACTACAAACCCTTTTACTCTTGGCCAGCAGATAAAGTACAGCCCGTAGGGCATGAAGTAGACCTTGCTCTTGAAATTGGCAAACGGATGAAACGTAAGGTAATCTTTTACAAAAAAGTTAACTATCAAAATCCAAGAATTGACGCGCTGCATAAAAGACATGTCGACATGGTCCTGTCGTGTTTCACCATCACCAAAGAGCGAAGGGGGCATGTTTCATTTAGTCAAGCCTATTTTACTGATGGCATCGGTGTTTTAGTACATCAAGAGTCTAAGATAAAAACGCCGACTGATTTAAAAGATAAAAAGATAATAGCTTTTCCCAACACCAGTTCTTATGCTTGGGCACAGAGAACGATAAGTACCGAAGATTATGTAACAAAAATAGAGGAATATGGGCAAGAAATTAAAATGTTGGAAGAGAAAAAGGCGCACGCGTTCATTTTAGATTATTCCTACTTGGCTAAAATTGCTGAAAAAAATAGCAAGTTGCGTGTTTTGCCAAAAATATACGCACCGGAGCAATGGGGAATAGCGGTAAATAAATCGGACCAGACTTTGTTGAAAGAGATTAATAAGCATTTGGATCACTTGAAAAAAGAGGGTTATCTACAATTGCTGCGAAAAAAATGGAGAATTGCCAACCCTCCGAAACAGAGTGATGAGCAAGAATAGTTACGGTGAAAGCGTGCTCTTTGTGTTGACCAAGGATGCAAAGTTTTTGTGTGAGCATCGCGAATGGCTGGGTGAGCTCATGTATAGCATTCCCGGTGGCCGTGTTGATCCAGAAGATCGCTTAGGCGATGATTACCGCCAGACCTGTTTAAAACGTGAAATGAAAGAAGAATTTAAAATCTACCATTTCGAACAGCATTTTATTGGTGAGGTATGGTTGAACCAAGAATGGTTATTTTACGTTTACCATATACCGGGATGGATGGGCAAGATTCCTAATACCGTGCTCGACACTGATAGACCATTGCATTGGGTTTCGTTCGATGAAATAGGCGAGTGCCCGAAAATGCCAGGGTTAAAAGCATTAATAAAAGAAAAAATATCATTATAGGGGTTCATTATGCGCTTTGTCATATTTCTTTTATGTGTACTAACACCATGTTTTTTACAGGCGCAAGAAAACACGATCCTCTTAGGAGGGGGCAAGGTTATTACACGGGCGCCAGCAGATTGGGTAATAATAGGCCATCATCCAATAGGGCCACAAAATGCCCTTGCATTTCATATTCTTGGGAATGAGGCCGAAAATGGTACTCGGGAATCGACGAATCTGATTTATACAAGTTATGACTTGGCTCACGACAAGTCTGCATTTGCATTTGTTGAACAGCTGATAGCTGAACTTAAAGAAGGAGAAACGCAAAGTAAGCACGGCGAGTGGTTGCTGCGAAGCAGAAAGGCCAAGCAGGGCGAAGTTGAATATGACATAATTGATGCGCGACGAAATTTAGAGAAACATGGAATGCATGTTAGAATTGCTTGGCCGCAATTAAAGGCAAACCCAAAAGATTATGATAAAAAAATGATCGCATTACTGAAACAACGCCTAGATATCATTTCTAAGATTAATGAAAAGAAAAAAGAAGTGATTGATAAAAAAGACTAAGCTTTTTCAAACATGCGGCGTAAAATCACCGTTGGCTCGACGGTAAAATCAAACCCGTCAATTTTTTCGATCGCCTTTAAAAAGTCGCCAGTCATGCTCGGGTGGGTAATGACCTCAACCGTGGCGCGATTATCTTTGGCGAAGACTTCCTGATTCACTGATAAAATATTAATATTAAATTCACTGAGCGTGTTGGTAATCGCAGCTAAGACACCTGGTTCGTCTTTAACATTGAAGCGGCCATACGAACCAGTGCGTTCGTCAGCTTCAGCAAGTAACGGCACTTTTTTCGTGGTATGAAAATAACCAAAGTGCCCGCTGATTTTTCCGTAAGCGCCACTGGCAATGCTGACTAAATCAGAAAGCACCGCGCTGGCAGTTGGCAACGCACCAGCACCTTGACCAACTTGTAAATTTGGACCGGCGGCGTGACCATCAATTAAAACCGCATTATAATTCATGCGTACCGCAGCGAGTTCGTGTTCGATCGGAACCAAGGTTGGTGCGACGTGTAATTCTAAACCCTTTTCTTGGCGATCAGCAACGCCTAATAATTTAATCCGTGCGCCCATGCGCTTGGCTGAAGCAATATCACCAGCGGTAATGGCTTGGATGCCTTCGATGGCGATGTCATCAAAATTAATCCGACCATTATAAGCAATGCGGGCAAGAATAGCTAATTTATGCGCGGTGTCGGTACCATCGACGTCGAGCGTTGGATCCGCTTCGGCGTAACCGAGTTCTTGTGCTTGGCCAAGTGCATCGTCGTAGGAAAGACCGCGCTCTTCCATCTGGGTTAAAATATAATTGCAGGTCCCGTTTAAGATGCCTTTGACACCTTGAATACGATTAGCAATTAAGCCGTCGCGCAAACCGAGAATGGCTGGGATGCCTCCAGCAACCGCCGCTTCAAAAGCCAGACAGGTTTGGTTGGTCGCTGCAACTTCGAAGAGTTCGTCCCAGTGTTCAGCCAACAGAGCTTTGTTGGCGGTGACCACGTGCTTGCCTGCTTCGAGACAAGCTATGGCCATGTCCTTGGCTACGTCGGTGCCGCCAACCATATGCAGGACACATTGAACGCGGTCGTCATTGACCATGTCATCGATGCTCGAACTCAATTCGGCACCCATTTGATCTTGATCACGCTTGCGGTCTGGATTGGCCGTGACGATGCGATGCAAATTGAAGTCAAAACCACTACGACGAGAAAGGTGTCCACCTTCCTGGCTCAGGATGTCGAGGATACCGCCGCCGACGGTGCCCCAACCAAGTAAGCCAATGCCATAGTCTTGCATCTGCATCTCCGGGGTGGGCATGCTGGGTATTTTGCCTCAATCGCAAGCCTGAGGCGTCGTGGCTCTTGGGACTGCATGCTCAAATCTTAGCATGCTACTATGGGTTATCTTGTTCTGATTCTGCTAGCGACGGGGTTTTTGGCCTGGGTAGTGCGGATTTGGTTGAAGCGCAAGCAACTGACCAAGCACATCGATAGCTATAACTGCGTCCTCTGTGATAGCCCACTCGATGAAGCGCTCTATGAATTTTTGGGCTACGTGAGTAAAGAAGAAAAAGCTCAGCTTGATAAATTTCAGGCCCAGTACGTGCACTGTAAAATTCGTTGTGGAAATTGCGCCGGTATTTTAATTTGTGCGGACAATGGCACACCGATGCGCGGTTATTACGAAGAGGGTACACTGTGAAACGGACACACTTGATTAATGGCGGCATAGTGATTCTCACCGCGGCGTTTCTAACCGGCATTATCCCAACGTATTTAATGATGACGAAAGGCATGGAAGAATATAATCTCTCTGGTGAAATTAATCAAAAACGTTTACAAGAAGACACAGATGCTTCTATGGAAACGACACGCCTCTTTGCATTACCCCTATTTGCGCTGGGGCTTGGGGTGTTAATGGTTGGTATTTTGAAAAAAGAAGAAGAAACGAAACCGGAATGAAATTATCCTTGAGCCTGAAGCCAAAAGAGTGGCATCCTGTTGCTTTGGGGATTACATCCCCAAGCCCCTCGCTCACTTTGTCTTTGTTATTTTGCTTTGCAAAATTCTTCGCATGTAGCTCAGACCACTCATCGGCGTTCGCCGACTCGAGAATTCGCCGTGTGTTAACGGAAATTCTAAAATGAAACTATCATTGAGCCTTAAACCCAAGGAATGGCATCCAATAGGACAGCATAAACGCGTGCGTTGTTGTTCGATAAAAGAAGCGGAAGAGCATTCGCCCTTAATGCATGTGCATTTGGAAATGGAGTGGGATGGCAATACGGAAGATATCCATTTAAGTAGTGAACAACCCGACTTCTTTGTTCACGGTTTGCAATTTATTTATAAGGGCGGCTGGCAGCACGAAGCGCAGGTGGAAGTGATAATTACCGATTAGATTACCATTAGCTAACCATTAGCTAACTGGTATGAGTCTTCGTCTTGGTATTAGTCTTAGCGCTGTGAATCGGAAACTAATACTAGGAAGCGCGCAGCGCTGGACCAAGACAAAAGCTTATACCAGTTTACTAAAAACTATTCCTCAGATGGCGGTGGCACATACCGATAACCACTACCATACACCGTCAAAAAATGCTGCGGATTACCAACGTCTGGTTCAAATAATTTGCGCAGACGTAGGACAAAATTATCGAGAGTGCGGCTTTTTACGGTGGACGGCGCATCCCAGACGGCCTGCATAATGTCATCGCGTTTTAATTCTTCATACGGGCGCTGAGAAAAATAGCGCAATAATTTTAATTCGATATCGGTTAAGGCAGCAGCTTGTGAGCTACCGCTGATTAAGCCGCTGCGCATATCGATGTCGATGCCGTAAAAGCTGATATGCTCTAATTCAACTTGGCGTTTGTCCCAATCTTGGCGGCGCAATAAGGCAAAAATACGCCCAAGCAATTCATCGAGCTGGAATGGCTTACACAAATAATCATCGGCACCGGATTCAAGACCTTCAACAATATCACCAGTCGTGTCTTTGGCGGTAAGCATTAAAATAGGGAGACGCAGCGATTGCTGACGCAGCTCATCGGCAAAATCCATGCCGTTGCCATCGGGTAACATCACGTCTAAAACGATTAAAGAAATATCTTCGGCCATTAAGGTACGCGCCGCTGCTAAATTTGGCGCATGCACGACTCCATAGCCTTCTGCTTCTAAATTTAATTTGAGCATGGCGGCGACGTTGTCTTCGTCTTCAACTAATAAGATATTATAACTCGGCATCCAGCTTCCTTGGAATATGAATACAGAATTGTGAGCCCTGGTCTTCGCCTTCGCTTTTCGCATCAATGCGCATGCCCATGCCTTTTAGTAATTGTTTAACGATAAATAAACCAAGACCGCTGCCGCTGATGTGTGATTGTTGCGAGACGCGCGAAAAGCGATCAAAAACCTGGCGTAAATCACGTGGGCTTAATCCCATGCCATGATCGCTAACAGTGATGCGGTGTTCTTCGGGATGACTGCTGACGACACAGTGTACATGAATATCATCCTGCGAATATTTAACCGCGTTGTCGAGCAAATTAAGCACCACACTTTCCAAACCGACTGGGTCGGCCATGATCAAAATATTTTCTTCGTCGAATTTGAGCGTCAGTTGTTCTTGCTCGAGTTCGTAACGCTCACGAATGCGTGAGCAACAGGTATCAACGATTTCTTTAACGTCACACTTTTCACTGCGTAAAATGCGCTCACCGTGTTCGAGCCGATTGGTTTCGATAACGTGTTGAATAAAATGTGTTAAACGCTGAATGTCTTGATCCATGCGCTTGATAATTTGCTTGCGCATGTCGTCATCAATTTCGCGTCTCTGAAAGGTATCAATGCTTAAGCTCAGTGAGGTTAAAGGTGTTTTGAGCTCATGCGTAATGTTGTCGATAAATGCCAGTTGGCGACGAATATGTTTGGTGCGTTTAATGGTATTGACGAGAAAAAAAGTGATGGCCAAAATCACCAAAACCAAAAACACATCACCAAGAGCCATTAAAATCCATAAGCCAACTTTGGAACCAGTAGAGTCTTCGGTGGTAAAGACAGCGTCGAAGTAAAATGGAAAAATAATGTTCCATCCGACTGTAATCGCCACGGTAAAGGTCAGCGCAATGCTGCCGATAACGACGCCTGAAACCGAACTGGTGCGTTTGGCCATAGGCCCAGAGTTTGTGTGCTTTATCTACGACACAATTAAGAACATGGCGCCGTGCTTAGGCAGGTACGGCGACAGGTCCGGTTTCTTCTGCTGATTCCTCAACGTTCTCTTGAACAATGGAACATGCCGGTGGATTGGCTGCAGCTTCTTCAGCGCTTTTGAAGCGTTGATCGAGAATACGTTGCGGCGGTTCCTTAATATCCCAAACGATGCGGAAGAGACTGAGGATGCGCAGGATGTAATAGGTGATATCGATCTGCCACCAGAAAAAGCCCTGGCGTGTTGATGCCTGATAGAAGTGGTGGTTGTTATGCCAACCCTCACCAAGGGTAATTAAGGCAAAGATCATTGAGTTTTTACTATCATCAGTTGATGGGAAATCGCGCTTGCCCCAAATGTGGGTAAACGAATTAATCGTGAAGGTGCCTTGCCATAATAAGCAGGTGCTCCAGAAGAAACCGACAACTAAACCTTCCCAACTACCCAACCAAAATAAAAACAAGGCTAAACACAACGGCGGAATCCAATGATGCGTATTTAAAAAGCGTAGCTCTGGGTATTTCCAAAAGTCTTTAATTAATTCCTGCTTAGTCCCATCATTTTCACAATCCAAAATCCAACCATTGTGCGAATAAAAGATGCCTTTGTGGCGTGGCGAATGGGTGTCTTCCAAGGTATCGCTGTGACGATGGTGGTGACGGTGATGAGCAGCCCACCACAAGGCACCCTTTTGCGCTGAGGTTTCAGCACCAAAAGCGAGAATGAATTGGAAGATACGACTGGTTTTGTAACTGCGGTGCGCGAAGTATCGGTGGTAGGCACCAGTGATGAAGAACATGCGTATATAATAGACCAAGATTGCGATGCCGACCCACTTGAGGGTGACGCCGGTCCAGATCGCGCCAAAGCAGCCGATGTGGATCAAATAGAAGGGCAATTGGGTCCAATGCAGGCTGAATGTAGCCGTTTTTGGATGCTCAGTGGGCGTAGTCGTTGTTGTCATGCTTTTACTATAGAACCAAAGTTGTCATGACTTGTCAAAGATTGTCAGCAATATAACGATAGGTGAAGTAGCATAAGTATTTATAAACAATATACTTACACTTCATTCATCAACTAAGCCGCTAACAGACTGTCAATTTAGTTCTCAGGTGGCTCTACTGCCTTGAGCTGACCGCTTTGATGGCTGACGCGTGCAAGAATCAACGATAGTTGCTCCTGCATGGTCTCGAGATCCTTGTGTAGCAACTCGATTTCCTCTTCGATGCTTGAACCATCGTTCTCTTTCTTTTCCACGAGCTTGGCTAGGTCTGACTCTTTGCGCGTTTCGTCCATGCTATTCATGATAATACCGATGAAGAGGTTGAGGACGATCATCGTACCCATCACCACAAAGCTGACGAAGTAGAAAGCAGCGAAGAACGGCATGGCATTGGGCTCGGCAGGAATGTCCTCAGCAGCATACCCGTACTGATCTGAGCCATACATGTTTATATACATGACATCAGTCCAGTCTTCCAACGTGACTACCCGAAACAGGGTCAACATTGCAATTTGCAAATTACGGAAATGGACCGGATCATTAATGCTAAATAAGGTCACGCCCATTGCTGCATAAATGTAAAATAATAAACACAATAAAATGCTCACATAAAACATCGATGGGATACTTTTTAATAATGCACCGACGAGTAATTGTAAATTAGGAATGGCCGTAATTAATTTTAAAACGCGCAAAATACGAATTAATCGCAGCACCGGTAAATATGCAGCATCTATTGGTAAAATAGGTTCTGCTAAACACGCAGCGACTAAAACAAAGTCGAAAATATTCCACGGGTCTTTAAAATAATTCAACGGCTTCGGCGCTTCCGCCGTCATTTTTACAATGACCTCTAAAGTAAATATAATTAAGATGCCAATATCTATTGCATGCAATAGA
>JANQLF010000003.1 GCA_028280785.1 Planctomycetota bacterium | reverse complement strand
GGGTAGCGGATATGGATTTTAAGGCCCCGCAACCTGTCATCGATGCATTACACGAACGTGTTGAGCACGGTGTCTATGGCTACGGTGATCCTTCACCTGAGCATCCAGAGGTGATACGTGCTTATCTAGCGAATACCTACGACTGGCATGTTGAAGCAGAAGCGATTGTATGGATGCCAGGTATCGTCTGTGGTTTCAATGTGGCTTGTCGAGCCTATGCCCAAAATACCGGTCGTGTATTATCGTT
This sequence comes from Planctomycetota bacterium, assembly GCA_028280785.1. Taxonomy (GTDB): domain Bacteria; phylum Planctomycetota; class UBA11346; order UBA11346; family UBA11346; genus JANQLF01. The sequence continues at coordinate 14,540 of JANQLF010000003.1, read as the reverse complement.
AACGCCTATTTACCCGCCTTTTTTGACGGCACCAAAAAATTTCCAGCAAGAGTTGTGTACGGTTGACATGATCGACACGGGTTCTACATGGGAAATAGATTTTGATAAAATTGAAGCTGAGTTTAAACAAGGTGTTGATGTATTTTTAATGTGTAATCCACATAACCCGGTTGGACGTGTCTATACCCGTAATGAAATGGAAAAGCTCATTGACTTATGTTTACGCTATGACGTAACCATCAGTAGCGACGAGATTCATTGCGATTTAATTTTGGACACCGATAAAAAGCATTTACCAACAGCCAGTTTGAATAAAGACATTGCTAAGAAATGCGTGACCTTTATGGCGCCGAGCAAAACATATAACTTACCAGGTTTGGCATGCTGCTTTGCAATTATTGAAGATAAGGCACTGCGTAAACAATTTATCAGAGCTAAACGCGGAATTATTCCTGATATCAACGTGATGGGCATGCATGCCGCAGTCATTGCTTACCGTGATTGCGAGACGTGGAAGCAGGAGCTTTTGCAGTATTTAGCTAAGAACCGTGATGAGCTAGAGAAGCGCATTGACGCTATGCCTGGTCTGCGCATGCATCATGTTGAAGCGACCTATCTCGCTTGGATAGATGCCCGCGAGCTGAGCAGAGTAAATGCGGCTTCGAAGTTTGAGGATGCCGGTGTTATCTTGAGTGATGGTTCTTATTTCGATGCCCCAGGTTTTGTGCGTTTTAATTTTGGCTGCACCACAGCGTTAATGAATGAATCATTGGATCGTATGCAGAAAGTTTGTTCATGTTAAATTGGATCTATCGGAAGCTAAATTTTCCTAATGTAACCGGTGCGCTCATTTTTGTTCAAGCAGCCATATTTATTTTAATACATCTGAAAATCATTGAGCCAATTACATTGGTGCTTATTCCAGAGTTGGTCTTGCAGGGTGAATTTTGGCGGGTTTTTACTTTTGCGGTGTTTCCTGCATCATTAAGTATATTGTGGGTGCTATTTGCTTGGTATTTGTTTTTTCTTTTTGGTACTTCTTTGGAAAATTATTGGGGATCAGGTAAATATAACTTATTCTTATTATTTGGATATGTTATTTCAGTTGCTGCTTCATTTCTCGCATTGTATTTTGATTCTAGTGGTTTCATGCTCAATTGGTTTTGTATGACAGGGGTGTTCCTGGCTTTCGCTTTCTATTTCCCCAATTTTATTATACATTTGTTTTTTATACTTCCGATAAAAATCAAATGGTTAGCCTTAATAACGTGGTTGTGGTACGGTTATGTATTGGTGACAGGTGATATTTCTGCCGGCCTTATGGTATTAGCATCTACCGGAAATTTTGTCTTATTCTTGGGTGCTGATGTAATAAGAAAACTTAAGGGTGGTCAGCGAAGGATGGCGGCCCATGCCGAGGAGGTTAAATTATCTCAAGAAGCTTTCCATACATGCGCTGTTTGTGGTATCACTGATAAAACGCATCCACATATGAAATTCCGTTATTGCAGTGATTGCCACGGTAGTCCTGGTTATTGCGAGGACCACATCAACGACCATGAGCACATTACTGAGTACTCGGCTCAAGAAAATTAGCGTATTTTATTACAGCTGGTAAGCGGGCGGAATACGGTGCACACCAAACGGACGATAACCTAGTGCATCGCTTTGCTCTAAATAATCAGCAGCAATAGCAGCAATTGATAACCACATTTCTGTGCCTTGCAGTCCAGGTTCCATGTCTGGTGTAAAGCCAAAACCTTTATCTTTTTGCCAGCGCTTACTGATCGCAACAACTTGTTGTTCCATGATGCTGCGAATTTCGTCTTTGCGATAATCGGTTTGACGTGAACACAGCCATAGCGGGTGAACAATGTCTAAGACGTTGCAGCCGGTAACACCTTTTTCGATAAAGTTTTCGTATTGACGGCAATGGCTGAGGATGGTGTCGATAGAGCTTTCAGGATGTGGCAAATCAACGCCAAATTGCGCATAGGTGCCACGGGTTAGACGATAAAAACCATTAACCGCTAATAACCAGCCTTGTTTTTTAGATGGATTGCTCCACATACCACTGGCAGAACTATTGTGGGTGTTTAACCAGCCGAATAAGGCTTCAGGTCGGTCATTGCTATCATGATATTTTAAATTGTGGTACATTGCAGTGGCGAAGTGATCATTCCAAGAGCCACAGCCCCAGCCATTTTCAGTCCAGTCTAAATTATCGAGGTGATTATAAATTTCATCGGTACTGAGTTCGCCGATGCCAGTGACTTCATGTTTAATGTGGCTGCCTAAACATTCGAGTGCATAGCCAATGGTTAGATAATAGTATCCATTAGGCACTTGAATTAAATCTTCACGAGCAGGTTCTTCTTCGCCAGGATTTAATAATAAACCACGTTCACCATGTTGGTATGATTGCAGTTTTTCAATATAAAATTCTTTGTCATAAAGGGCAGGTACATCTTCGAAGAATTTAGCTATTTCAATGGCGTCACACCATGCACGAATAGATGGCTTACCTTGTTGCGTGTCTTGATAAATTTGACCTTCATCTTTGTCATCAACAACGGCATTTTCTAAAACAGCTTTGTATTCGTCGCGTGCTTTATAGCCAATTTCATGTAAGGCAGCGCTGGCTTTATTTCTAGTGCTTCTGCCGGCGCGACGATCACGAATTACGCGAGCCGGGTTACCGCCAACAATAGAATATTCAGGAACGTCTTTTACGACGACGGCACCAGCTGCCACGATCGTGTGAGCACCAATGGTAACGCCATCAGTGATAACGACATTGGCGCCGATCCATACATCGTCACCGATGACAATGCCTTTGCGGGTATGCGCCTGTTGATAAATGGGTTTGGTGACATCTTCAAACCCGTGATTGAAACCAACGATGGTAGTGAGGGATGCTATGCGCACGCCATCGCCTGCTGTGACTTTGCCAGAAATACAGGCTTTCGGATTGACGGTACAGTGCTCGCCAAAGCTGATTTCACCTCTAACGACAGCTTCGCCGGCAATCCAGCTATTGGCACCGAGGTCTAGTGATTCTGTGTAGACATGTGCTTCTTGTGCAATGAAGGCCGTTTCATGAATGTTATGATTTGGTTTGGCGCGCAGCTCATTGATTTTTGGCTGCGCTTCTTCGAGGTCTTTTTCTTGACGTACCCATGGGTTAATGCCGACTCTGCTCATAGTTTCTCCGGATATATGTTAGCTCAGTATATCAAGGAAATATAGGTGGAAATCTGAAACTTGTTACAATAATAGGATATTTGTGACTATAAATAGCGAGTTGATTTTCCGCCCTCAGAAGCAACCCAGCAGCGATGTGCCGTTTGGGGCACGTAGCGTAGGGAGTGTTTCATTTGACGGTGCAGGCGATTATCGCCAGGAACATATCGGTCGTCCAATGGCTCAGATTTTTTGGTTTTATGAAGGTCGCGGTCATGTGTGGATAGGAGATGATCGTTTTGAGGTCGAAGCGGATGATATCTTAGTTTATTTCCCAGATTCGATTCATCGATTAGAGGCCCTACACCAATCGTGGGCATGGCGCTTCTGGACTATGGATGGACCAGTGATGCGTTCATTGCTTGAGGGCTTTGGTTTGGTTGAAGGCGTTTATCGAGCAGGTCCGTGTCCACACGATTTATTTCTCTTGTTGCGCGAGGCGATTCGTGACATCAGTGCAAGCGGTGAGCGACACGCCAGCGCCATTGCCTATCAACTCATGACCCGTGCTTCCTTTGCTCAAGATGGTGACTTGCCGGGTGTGGTGGCGCAAGTGCTCAATTTTGTTGATGAAGAATGGAATAATCCTGAATTAACGGTGCAGCAGCTTGCTGATCTGATTTCGATGAATCGTTCGCAATTTACCCGTTTATTCACGCAGCACGTCGGTATGAGTCCCATCGCTTATATAACCAGCAAGCGCGTTCAAAACGCTCAAGGCATGCTTAAGCGAGACATAAGTGTTTCCGTGACTGAAATTGCCTATGCCTGTGGATTTACCGATCCATCGTATTTTACCCGCGTTTTCCGTCAGCGCAGCGGTATGACGCCACTGCAATTCCGACAGTCGTAAGGCTATGTGTAATATTTATGCGCTCCTTAATTGATTCGGGATGGAATTTGGGGAGGTGCATCTATGCTCGGGGCGTTGGAGTGAGCACATGGCAGTTATTGAGGGTATTCAGGCTATTCATGAAGAGATGAAGTCCTGGCGACATCAGATTCATCAACATCCGGAGACCGCATTTGAAGAAATTGCCACTGGCGATTTGGTTGCAGAGCTGCTCGAAAGCTTTGGCATTACAATTGATCGCGGTTTAGGCCGTACCGGCGTTGTCGGGATACTCGAAGGACAAGAGCCCGCATCCGGAAAGATCGGTTTACGTGCGGATATGGATGCGCTTAACCTGCAAGAGCTCAATGATTTTTCGCATAAATCACAATGCGATGGCAAAATGCATGCCTGTGGTCATGACGGTCATACGACCATGTTACTCGGTGCGGCAAAATATTTGGCTGCCACTAAAAATTTCAAAGGAACAGTTTATTTTATTTTTCAACCTGCCGAAGAAAATGAAGGCGGTGCTCATGAAATGATAAAAGACGGTTTATTTGATAAATTTGATGTCGATGCGGTTTATGGCATGCATAACTGGCCGAGTTACAAAGAGGGTGTTTTTTGCGTAAAGGGCGGTGCGTTAATGGCTGCCAATGATCGATTTGAAATTGTTATTACGGGTAAAGGTGGCCATGCTGCGATGCCACATTTGGCAGTTGATAGCATTGCCGTTGCAACACAGGTGGTGCAAGCCTTACAACACATTGCCAGCCGACAAACCAGCCCAATGCATAGCGTGGTCGTTTCGATTACACAAATACATGCAGGCGATGCTTGGAACGTACTTCCAGAAGAATGTGTAATTCGTGGTTCCATTCGCTCATTAGATCCTGAAGTACAAAAGAAAACATGGAAATCTATCGAGCAAATTTCAGCAAAAACAGCCGAGGCTTATGGTGCAAGCAGTTCGTGTAAAATTCACAGTGGTTATCCGGTGACTATTAATGATAAGACCGCGGCATCTAAAGCATTAATTGCCGCTCAAAAAGTCGTTGGCGACGATAACGTTGTTACGGATTTTGAATCGACTATGGGTAGTGAAGATTTTAGTTTCATGCTCCAGGCCAAGCCAGGTGCCTATGTTTTCCTCGGAAATGCTGGAGAGCACACCGGACCTGATGGAAGCCCATGTATGTTGCACAATCCCTACTATGATTTTAACGATCAAATACTGCCGATAGGTGCCAGTTATTTTGTCACCTTGATCGAGCAGGAGCTTCCGCTCTAAGTCTTTGAGAAACAAAGGTTTGTGATACATGGATGTTGTGCTTTGCTACACAACTCAAGCGAACCCTTCTGCGTATTCATCGTTGCCATACCAAGGCAAAATAAGTGGTGTCAGAACACTGATGACCTGTGATCTGTCATATTTTAGCTTATTTGAACGTAAGTTCCATAAAGTCAGTAGGATAGGATGATTTTAGGTCCACTGGAGGGTCTTCATAATGTTGATATATGAGAATTCAAAAAAGTTCTTAAGAGGTTGCCATCATTAAAGTTATAAAAAAATAGCTATTGATTTAGCGGAAATTTGACATTATATTTGTTTGTAATCCAGATCGAGTGCAAAAGATAATAATAAGATGAAACAATTGATCCCATTAGTGGTAGCGATGATGGCCGGTGTGGTCATGACTATGCTGTTTCAATCTGGTCCGGAACAGGTCATAGATCGACGTGTGCCTATTGAGAAAAAGCAAGATCCAGCTGCGTTAGCGAACGCCATGGCATATTTAAATGGCAACCTGAAAAAGGGAGCTGCACAAGCACCGGATAGTACCGCGTTGTGGCCACATTTTCGTGGCATGAAGCGCGATGGCATTGTTGAGACTACTGGCTTGGCCCGTTCTTGGCCCGCATCTGGTCCAACGGTACTGTGGAAACGTAATGTGGCTAAAGGTCACGCCAGTGTCGTTGTCCAAAACGGCAAGATGTATCTACATGATTATGATAGCGACAACAATATGGATGTCGTTCGTTGTATGTCTTTAGACACTGCTGAAGATATTTGGACTTATAGCTATCCAGTAAAAATAAAAACATCGCATGGTATTACGCGCTGTGTTCCGGCAATTAATCAAGATTACTTGGTGACCTTTGGTCCGAAATGCCATATCTCGTGTTTTAATCCAGAGACTGGTGAACGCTATTGGGCAAAAAGTTTAGTCCTCGAGTACGGCAGCAAGGTGCCCACTTGGTATGCGGGTCAGTGCCCAATTATCGAAGACGGTAAGGTTATTCTGGCACCAAGCGGTCCTGATAAAATGATGATTGCTTTGGATATTAAAACTGGTGAAGAATTATGGTCGACGCCAAATCCGAAAAAATGGCAAATGACGCATTGTTCAATTGGTATCATGGAATTAGCTGGCAAGAAACAATATGTGTACAGTGGTTCTGGCGGTGTTGCCGGTGCTGATGCAGAGACCGGAGAGTTGTTATGGATCAATACCGACTGGAAAATATCGATTGCCGCAATTGCAACTCCAATTCCTGTGGGTGATGATAAAATATTTTTATCTGCCGGTTATGGTGTTGGTTCGATGATGATTCAAGTGGTGAAAGAAGGTGATAAGTTTGTAGCCAATGAAGTCTTTCGTCTCAATAATAAAGAATTTGGTTCTGCTCAGCATACTCCGATATTTTATAAGGATTGCATTTTTGGTGTGCGTCCAAGTGAAGAAGCAGTGTGTTTAAATTTGGATGGCTCATTGCGTTGGACCAGTACGATGTCCCACAAATTTGGCATTGGTCCGTATTTAATTGCGGATGATTTATTTTTTATCATGGATGATCACGGTAAATTAACCATGGCGGAAGCGAGCACCGAAGAATTTAAAATACTTGCTCAGGCACAAGTATTACATGATTCACATGACTCGTGGGGTCCGCTGACTTTGGTAGATGGCAAATTAATTGTACGAGATTTAGAGCAAATGGCCTGTTTGGATTTACGCGCAAGTGCCTACTGATAATTCCACTCCTGCACAAGAAAAGAAAAAACCTGCCGATATCGCTCTGGTTATAGTGATCGTGTTGATGGTTGGTGTCGGTATATGGATGATTATTCGAGAGAATCAAAGTGCTTCGCAGCCAGCTGATTTACCTAAAGACTTTGTCTATAATATCGATGACCTCAAAAAGATTGATCCGTCATTGGTTAATTTTTCAGAGAATGCGCAATTCGACACCGGTTTAGAAACACTGTTATGCTTGTCATTGCACAACGATAATGTTTATGTTGGCGGCAAGGGCGGTCTTAAAGTTTTTGATAGTTCCGGTGAGTTAATTAAAGAATTGGTGCGTGGCGAAAAAGTCAGCAGCGTTTGGGTGCAAAGCGAAGATAAGATTTTTGTTGGTCTCGGAACACAGGTCGTGCTTTTAGGAAAAGATGGCGCACGCATTAAAGAGTGGGAGTCATTTGATCCCAAATCGAATCTGCGCTCCATTGTAGGATCTAAAGAACATTTATATGTTGGTGACGCTGCAAATCGGGTTGTGTATGTTTGCGACTTTGAAGGAAAATTAATTAGAAAAATTGCTAATGACCCAAAGACCGGATTGGTTGTTCCAGGTCCACATTTAGATTTGCAATGGAATGAACAAGAATCTTTATTGTATATGGCAAATCCAGGTCGTCATCGCATTGACGCCTATACCGATGCTGGTGAGTTAACGAATTCTTGGGGTAAGCCATCGATGCGTTTGGAAGGATTTTGTGGATGTTGTAATCCAACATCCTTTGCCTTATGGCCGGATGGTGGCTTCCTGACTTCTGAAAAAGGCTTAACGCGGATTAAGCGTCATGAAAAAGATGGCAGTATCAAAGATGTGGTAGCGACACCAAAAATGTTCATGAAGAAAACTAGAATTTATGATATGGATGTAGATGAAAATGGAGCGGTGTTTGTTTTGGATAATGACCGCAAGCAAGTTCGTATATTTAAAGAGAAACTAACGGGGGGCTGAATTATGGAGCCAAAAGAGAGCCGTAGAGATTTTCTCCTTAATGCTGGTCGCGTGACAGCAGTCGCGGCGATTACGTTTTCCATGGGTAAATTTATTGTGCGCGCAGCAGAGGCCGACTGTGTTGGTCATAGCGTTTGTGACGCATGTATGGCTGTTAAAGCCTGCGATTTACCATTAGGAGTGGATTACAAAAAGCAGCATGGAGAAGATGAATTAAAACCTATTAAGATCGAGGAGTCCAATCATGCCGGATGAATCGCGTAGAAACTTACTCAAGGATGGTATGCGTGGCGCAGCTATTCTTAGTTTGGGCGGTATTTGCGGTGCCCTGCTTGCTAAGCAAGGAACTGGCGAAGAGGTCGACTTTTTAGATGACCATGCATCGGTGTGGCAATTAGATCCAAATAAATGTACTGAGTGTGGTAAATGTGCCACGCACTGCGTTATTGAACCATCTGCCGTTAAAGCTGTGCATTCGGCATCAACCTGCGGCCATTGTGATTTATGTACCGGATATTTCGAACCAGATCCAATTAATTTAGATGAGGGTGCTGAAAACCAAATTTGTCCAACGAATGCAATTATTCGAACATTTATTGAAGAGCCATATTACGCTTACACGATCGTTGAGGATAATTGTATTGGTTGTGCTAAGTGTGTAGATGGTTGTGAAAGTTTTGGTAACGGTGCGATGCATTTGCAGGTGCGCCATGATTTATGCATTCAGTGCGACTCGTGTTCTATCGCAATTGCTTGTCCGACTGATGCGTTCACAAAAGTTCCAGCTTCACAACCATATATGTTCAAGGCTGAAGATAACTGGTTGGATTTATCTGGACAACGCAAACAAGATATATTCGAAGTCCAAGAGGAAATGATGGAAGTCGAAACGGAGCGCAATAAAGACATATGATTAAACGTTGGCTTTGCCTCCTGTTTTTAATGTTTGTGTCCAGCGGATTGTTTGCTGAGCCACAAGATCCACCGGATTTGTCAGACACTGCATATGAAATGCCGTTAATGACAGCGCCGACTCAGTGGAGTATTGAGCGCGTTCATGCCTATTTGGATATAGCAATTATTACCATAGCACTGGCATTATCTTCGTGGTTAATGTTAAAGGCGCGGTCGCGAAAAGGTATTTTCTTACTTTCGCTGGCCTCATTGGCATATTTTGGATTTTATAGGGAGGGCTGTGTCTGTCCTATTGGATCGATACAAAACGTGGCTCACGGTTTTTTCCATCCGATGTATATATTGCCAACCGTGGTTATCGCCTTTTTCTTTTTACCAATTATATTCACATTGTTTTTTGGTCGTTCGTATTGTGCCTCGGTCTGTCCACATGGTGCGATTCAAGATTTGGTGTGCTTTAAGCCAAAAGAAATTCCTAAATGGTTGGATCATAGTTTAGGATTAATAGGCTTTGCCTATTTAGGGCTCTCTGTGCTTTTCGCTTCTACGGGACATGTGTTTATTATTTGCGATTATGATCCGTTCATTCCTTTGTTCCGGATGGATGGTAGTATGAACATGTTTGTCCTTGGTGGCGTCTTTCTCTTTGTGGGAATTTTTGTTGGCCGTCCCTATTGCCGCTATTTCTGTCCGTATGGAATCATATTGCGTACGGTCGGCTACATTTCGTTTAATAAGGTGAGTATCTTCAAAGATCGCTGTATTGAATGTCGCTTATGTGAAAAATCATGCCCATTTGGTTGTATTGATAAGAGTACGGCCCCTGAAAAAGATCAGGCTAAAGTGGAAGGCAAAAAACAACTGATGATGGTGATTGCAATTATTCCATTGTTAATCGGTTTAAGTGGACTCCTCGGCTGGTATTCATCTGGTGCGCTCGCTCGTATGCACGTCCATGTAAGATTAGCGGACCGTATTCAGCTCGAGCAGGAAGTTGGTATGGAAAATTTACCATACCACGAACGTGCTGAAGCCTTCTGGGAAACCGGACAAAAACCAGAGACCTTATATGCAGCAGCGGGTACAACTATCGCTTCTGTTGAGAAAGGTGCGATTTGGTTTGGTATTTACATGGGCATCGTCTTTGCGATTAAATTAGTATCTTTATCGGTTATTCGTCCGCATAAAGATTATGAAGCTAATCAAGGTACCTGTTTTGGTTGTGCGCGTTGTTATGAATATTGTCCAGATTCACCTGGTGATCCGCAAATAACTGCTGCAGCTTATGCGGCTGCACGAGTGGCGGGGGAGCAGCGGGTATGAGACGACCAGTACTTCCCTTAGATGAAGAAGTTAAAAAAGAGTGGATCGATTGGCAACAGGTTGCACAAAAAACAGCTTTGGTGTCTGGCATCTTTACTTTGTTATTGTTTTCATTTCTCGTAGTGAATCACATTAATCTCAATGCGGATGACCCACTGCAAACCACTCAATTAATCGCATATAAGCAGCAGCTGGCTGAAGACTCAAGTAATGAGGAATTAAAAGAAACTATTCGCGATATAGATTCTGCGCTCCGTATTCAATTATTTGACCGTTATCACAAGCAAACGGTCGGTGGAAGAGTGCTGGCTGTATCGTTGGCTATATTTTTTCTCTCGTTACGTATTGCTTGGATGAATAAACCACTGCCGCCAGAGCCGGGTCCAGACCCACATAAAGCTCAGGAACACCGTCGTGAAATGCGTCTAGGTCGTCGTGCGGTCTTTGCGTTAATTTTAGTTATGTGTTGTTTTACCGTAGTCCTATCTGCAACGGTTAAACGTGATGCGCCGAATTATGTCGATCCTGACGCCGTTGAAGAACCAAGTGAGCCGGTTATTCCGACCTGGGATGCATTACTGGCGCAGTGGCCGAGTTTCCGTGGTGCAGGCGCTAATGCCGTTGTGAATGTACCAAAGTGGGCGCAGCAATGGACAAAGGAAACAGCGCGCTGGCATGAACAAATTTCTTTAGATGGATTAAATTCTCCAATTATTTGGAATAATAAATTATTTGTAACTGGGGCAATCGAGGCACAGCGCTATATTTATTGCATTAATATTAAAACTGGCAAAACGGCTTGGAAGTATCGTGTTAAAGATGTGCCGCTGAGCCCTAGTGAACATCCAGCTACCGAAGACTGGACTGGCTATGCAGCACCAACTGCTGCCTGTGATGGAAATAATGTTTATGCAGTGTTTGCGAATGGTGATATGGTTGCCGTTAATATGGATGGAGAATTACAGTGGGCGATGAATACAGGCTTTGAAGGTAATATGTACGGATTTTCAGCTTCACTGGCAATTTATGATGCGTTTGTTTATGTGCAGGTCGACCAGGCTGAGGGTTCGTTCATGATGGCGATAGATTCTTTAAGCGGCAAAGTTGCTTGGGAACAAGATCGTGATTACGCGGGTTCTTGGGGATCTCCATCGTTGTTTGTTGATGGTGACACGGCATTGGTGGTTACCACAGGTAATCCTGATGTAGTTGCTTACGACGCCAAAACGGGTGACATTAAATGGAAACACGAATTATTCAGTGGTGATGTGGCGCCAACACCCATTTCTGCAAATGGTATTATCTATGTTTGTAATATGGCTTGTCCGCTAGCGGCAATTAAACCCGATGGCACTATTTTATGGAAAAATGAAGATGGTTCATGGCCAGACACCAGTAGTCCAGTAACTGATGGTGAGCATATTTGGCTCTTAGATGCAATGGGAACACTTACCTGCGTTCAATGCAGTGATGGTAAAAAGGTCTATGAAGAAAGCCTTGAAGGTGATTTTGTTACCTCACCAACTATTGTGAATAATGAATTGTTAATGATATCGGATAAAGGTGTGGTGTATGTTGTTGATAAATCACCAACGTTTAAAATTAACCGCACATTTGAATCCGGCATACCAATGAAGGCGTCTCCGACATTTGATAAGTCTGGTAATATGTATTTACGTTCGTCTAAAGATGTTTATTGCATAGGGGCTCAATAATGGCATTGATGGAACCTAATGACGTTAAAACCCCAGTGAATGCTGACGTGCCCAGCTCAGAAACATTATCAGATGCTGAGACACCCGAAAACTATAAACACGTTGCTGAAGTGATCGTCGAACGAGTCGGTAAAAAGCGTGAGCATATTTTACCGATTTTACAAGAAATTCAGGATGTCTTTCGTTACTTGCCGCAGGATTGCATGGAGCATGTGTGTAAAATAAGCGAAATAATCCCTAGTGACATTTTAGGTGTATCTACATTTTACCATGCCTTCCGTCATAAACCGATGGGCAAGCATTCGGTGCGGGTATGTACAGGTACGGCATGCCACGTACAAGGCGCTGGCTCTATTAAAGAAAATATTTGTCATATTAAACACATTGATGTTGCTGGCGGACAGGACACGGATCCTGATATGGAAGTCACTGTTGAAGAGGTTGCCTGCTTAGGCTGCTGTACGTTGGCTCCGGTTGTACAAGTTGATGAAGTTATTCAGGGACCAATAGCGATTGAAGAAGTGCCGCAACTTTTATTGGATATGGAAGAAGATCCGATCGAAAGCAGTACCAACGACGATAGTATTGGTCCGATGGATGCACCTGAAGGCTGTATAGGTGAAATTCGTATTTCTCTCGATTCAAGTGATGTTGCGCAAGGTGCTGATAAAGTTTATGAAGCACTCAATGAAGCCGTTCGACGTTTACATTTACCAATTTATGTGAAGTCGGTTGGTTGTTGGGGACTCAGTAGCCGTGCACCGATAGTTGAGATAATCAAGCCAGACGAAGAACCTGTCATTTATGGTAATTTATTACCAGAAGATGCTTTTTCGATTGTCGAAAAACATTTCTCAGGTGGTAGCTTATTAAAACGAATAAGCACGCGAGTTTCAAATACGTTAGATGACTGGCTGCGTCATGATAGTCGTACCGAAATCGATAAAAAACGTATCGATCGTACCGACGATGCGCGTAAACAATTCATGGATAAACAAGTTCGCATTGCGACCGAGCACTACGGCATGATGAATCCATTGAACTTTGATGAGTTTATTAAGCACGATGGTTTTGTGGCGCTGAAAAAGATTGAAGAAGATGATGATCCCGATGCAGTCATTCAAACCTTGCTCGATAGTGGTTTGCGCGGTCGTGGTGGCGGTGGTTTCCCAACTGGACGAAAATGGTCTTTTGTAAAAGAGGCTAAAGGTGATGTTAAATATGTGATATGTAATGGCGACGAGGGTGACCCTGGTGCTTTTATGGATCGTATGTTGCTTGAATCATTCCCGTTTCGAGTCATCGAAGGTTTAGCAATTGCTGCACGCGTAGCTGGGGCGAGCGAAGCAATTTTCTATATTCGCGCTGAATATCCGTTGGCTGTGAAACGTATTAATCAGGCCATCGAAATATGCGAAGCACGTGGTATCATTGGTGAAAACATTGAGAAACCATTGCGCATGCGCGTGGTTAAAGGTGGTGGTGCCTTTGTGTGCGGTGAAGAAACCGCAATGATTAATTCAATTGAAGGTGGCCGCGGTACGCCACGCACACGCCCACCGTATCCTGCTCACAACGGTTTATGGGGTAACCCAACTTTAATTAACAATGTTGAGACATTGTCGATGGTTTCGTGGATCATGCGCAACGGCCCAGAGGAATTTTCAAAATACGGTACTGAAACCAGTAAGGGCACCAAAGTATTTGCACTTGCCGGTAAGGTGCGCTTTGGTGGCTTGGTTGAAGTACCAATGGGTATCACCATTCGTGAAATTGTTGAAGACATCGGTGGCGGTTGTCCAAATGGTAAAAAATTCAAGGCGATTTTAATAGGCGGTCCTTCAGGTGGTTGTATTCCAGCTAGTCTAGCAGACACACCTATTGATTATGAAGAGTTAAAATCACTTGGTGCGATTATGGGATCGGGTGGTTTAGTGGTCCTAGATGAAGATGACTGCGTCGTCGACATGGCACGTTATTTTATGAGTTTTGCCCAAGATGAATGCTGTGGGCAATGTTCGATTGGACGCATCGGTACCAAGCGATTGCTCGACGTGATGGATAAAATCGTTAATGGTAAGGGAAAGGCGCGTGAATTAAATACACTCGAATCTCTTGGTCCAGTTGTGAAGAATGGATCTTTGTGTGGCTTATGTCAGACCGCACCTAATCCAATCATGACCACCATGAAATATTTTCCGGAGGAGTATCAAGAGCATATCAATGGTGTCTGTCGCGCGGCTAAATGCGCGGATTTAACCCATTACATTATACAGGATAATTGTATAGGTTGTACAATTTGCTCGGTTAATTGTCCTACTGATGCGATCCCATTGCAGCCATATGAGAACCACCACATCATTGATGATTTATGTATTCGCTGTGATACCTGTTACCAAGTTTGCCCAGAGAATGCGATATTAGTCAAATGATTACGCATAACGAAGACAATTTAATTCCGATTACTATCGACGGTC
>JANQLF010000308.1 GCA_028280785.1 Planctomycetota bacterium | reverse complement strand
TCATGACTATGAACAAATTCCGCAAACTAATCGCTCACACTGCATGGTTCATGTTTTTTATTATTTAAATGGATTAAATGGTGAAGTCGGTGATCTGTTATTAGTACCAGGCACGCACCAAAAAATCATGAATAACAATGCCTTAGCTGATTTTGAAACCAATGATTTGCCGGGTTCTATCACGGTTGATAATGTTCCGAATGGTACTGCAATCATTGTTCACTCAGCATTATTTCATGCGCGTCGTGCTAAACCAGGTGGTGAAGGCCGATCCCGTTATTTTATCGACATTAGTTATTGTGAGCGTGGTGTGATTTGGCCAGGTTATCGTCGCCAAGAGCAAATTAATCAATGCGCACTTGAGAAAAACCTCGGTCGTGATGGTAAATACGATCACCTCTATGACACCAGTCAATTTTTTAATCGCGAAACGCTTCGTGAAGAATTTGATACCGTTAATCAAGGCAGCCTCTGTCTGAAAGTTTAATTTCATCTATCAGGATAATTCATGTACATATTATTAACCGGTGCTACCGGAAAAGTTGGTCAACATTTTTTAAAGCGTTTCCTTGCCGAAAATACCACCGCTAAGGTTCGTGCACTCTGTCATAACCGCAGCGTCGATGAACACGAGCGCGTTGATATGATCAAAGGATCAATCAGCGATCGCGAGGTCTGTCGTCAAGCGATGCAGGACATCACTCACGTAGTGCACTTAGCGACGTGTAAAGAAACACCAGAAGATGTCATGGATGTGACGGTGAAAGGCATGTTCTGGCTACTCGAAGAAGCGCGCCAAAGCGAATGTTTCGAGCGCTTTTTATTAGTCGGCGGTGATGCCGCGATCGGACATTTTTGTTATGAACGCAAAGGTCCGATAACTGAAGACCAACCCCATAAACCCTATCCTGGTTGTTATGCCTTATCCAAGGTCCTCGAAGAAGTCATGCTTGAACAATATATTACGCAGTATGATTTAGATACCTGTTGTTTGCGCGCACCATGGATTATGGAAAAAGACGATTTTAAATATTCATTAAAAGTCGGTGCAGAACAATTTGGTGGTCCCAGTTGGTCGGATTTAATGAGTGCCGACGATGCTAAGCGCTGCCAAGAAGAAAACCTGGTACCTATTTTATGTAATATTGATGGTAAACCGATCCAACGCAATTTTGTGCACGTTGATGATTTAGTCACGGCCATTATCACCGCCCTGACACACGAAAAAGCCAAGCAAGAATTATTTCATGTGTGCATGAGCGAACCGGTTGATTACGGCTATGTTGCTGAATACCTCAAAGAAACACAGGGTCTTGATCATATCCTCGTACGCAGCGATAAACACAGCACTTGGTTAGATAATACCAAAGCAAAATTACTGCTTGGTTGGCGTCCACAATACGACGCTAAACGCTTAATGGATGAAGCCTGGTCCTACGATCGTGCTGCTGATGATCAGCGTAAAATTTGGTATCCGGGCTGATAACACCACTAGGTAAGCTCTTGTTTATTTATTGATATAAAGCGCGCTGTGACTCCAATAATGTGCTATGGCTATCATTATTGCATTTGTAGCATATGTAGGTATTTCTGCTTTCCTATTTTATATCGTATTTATCGCAAAATCTGGTCACAGAAACCGATTCTATTTAAGTGATATTATTCCTCAAAAGAAAGATTATTATTGGTATAATGGCATTCATATCATAAGCACATTTCCACAAGCGCTCATCATTTTACTAGCTACAACATTCTTTTTATTTAATAACATTAACCAATTACCAAATCCAAAGCCAGTCGATAGCCCCACCAGTTTACCCTTTGAAGATGGCGCAGGTGGCGGGCGTCCTTTGTTCTCAGACCATCGTCCACCACCATTTTCAAAGATCATGCGCCCATTAGTACGTTATTTAACGATTACTTGGCTCGCTGGCTTATTAGTGCTTATCGATGACATCAAATTCACAATGAAACATTCTATTTATAGAGTCGACCGTTGGCGTCAAAATTATTCGATACCTTGCCTCGTTGTTTATATTCTCGCCTTTGTTGGCATAGGTGGCGCCATGTTACTACTGAATTAGAAACATAGATCAGTTGGCTGATTAAGTAACACGCATTCGACTCAAAAATTGGTCACAAGTCTGGATACTAATCTTTTATAGCATATCCTGGGCTGCCTAGCGGTAGCTGAAATAATGGAGCACTGTTTATGGCGCAACGCATTTTGGTGACAGGTGGAGCCGGTTTCTTAGGAAGCCACATGTGCCAGCGCCTTATCGATGATGGTGCGCATGTCCTGTGTTTGGATAACTTTTTTACCGGACAAAACAGAAATTTAGATATTTTTAAAGATAACAATCAATTTGAATGCATTGAGCATGATATCGTTGAACCGCTTTCACTGGACAACATTGACCAAATTTATCACTTAGCCTGTCCGGCGTCACCAGTGCATTATCAGGAAGATGCGGTTAAAACTATTATTACCAATGTGAGCGGTACGATTAACATGCTGAACCTGGCTAAGGAAACGGGTGCGCGACTATTGCTCTCTTCAACTAGTGAAGTTTATGGTGATCCGGAAATTCATCCGCAGCCAGAATCTTATTGGGGTCATGTCAACCCGATCGGCATACGTTCTTGTTACGATGAAGGCAAACGCTGTGCTGAAACCTTATGCTTTGACTACCACCGTTCCCATGGTGTTGATATAAAGGTTGCGCGTATTTTTAATACCTACGGCCCCAACATGCATCCGAATGATGGTCGGGTGGTCTCGAATTTTATTATGCAAGCAATTAATAATGAGCCGATTACTATTTACGGTGATGGCTCACAAACGCGTTCGTTCTGCTATGTCAGTGATTTAATCAATGGATTATATTCTTTAATGAATAGCCCTGATGGTGTTACCGGCCCTATCAACCTCGGTCGACCTGTTGAATTTACCATTAAAGAATTAGCTGAAAAAATAATTTTCTTATGTAACAACGGCAGCGAAATAATTTATCAAGACTTACCTTCAGATGACCCTAAACAACGTCGACCAGATATTACCCTAGCAAAAGAGGTATTAGACTGGGAGCCAAACATTGATTTAGAAGAAGGTCTGAGTAAGACGATTGAGTATTTTAAATCAATAAACCTATAGCGAACTAGAATGTGTATTGGTCTTAGTCCATCGCTTCGCGATTATTAGTCTTGGCCTGCGATAGCGGAATCTAAGACAAAGACCAACACTAAGACTCATACCAGTTAGCTATTAGCTATAAGTTTATAAAGCGCCTGTGTCCCTTCATTCTCTCCACCATTCGCTGCATGTGCTTCATATAATGACAATGCAAGTGCCAAGCCTTTAGCATCAAATTGCATGTCAGAAGATGAATCTGCTGCAATTTTCATGTCTTTAATAAAATGCTTAATAAAAAATCCGGGATCGAAATTGCCATCAATTATACGGGGTCCTAAGGTATTTAAACTCCATGATGCTGCAGCCCCGGCGCCAATAGATTTTAGTACCGTTGTTTGATCTAGACCGGCTTTCTCACAATAAGCAAGCGCTTCACAAACACCAATCATACCAGAAGCAATAGCAATTTGATTAGCCATTTTGCAATGTTGTCCCGCACCGGCTGGACCCTGATGGACAATATTTTCACCCATGCATTCAAAAATAGGTTTTAATGCATTTACATCTGCAGCTTCTCCACCGATCATAATTGATAGACGTGCTTCGCGTGCGCCAACATCACCGCCAGAAACAGGCGCATCAACGCAATGTAAATTTTTCTCGGCACCAGCTTCACTTATTTGTTTTGCCAAAGCCGGACTCGATGTCGTCATATCAATCAGATAGGCATCATTTTTTGCGTGAGCAATAATACCGTCGTTACTTAAATACACCTGCTCGACGTCTTGCGGAAAACCAACAATGGTAATTACAATATCGCAATGCGGTGCTAAATCAGCAATGCTGTCATGCCAAGTAGCACCAGCCGCAACAATAGCATCAGCGCTGCTTTTGGTTCTGGTAAACACATGCATCTGATAACCAGCGTCCAATAAATGCTGAGCCATGCTGCGACCCATAACTCCAAGTCCAATAAAACCGATATGCGTTTGTGCCGGATCAAAACTCATAGGTACCTCAATTATTATGTAGTTCTTTTTATAACTATGTTCTGTAAAATTATTTCTGTAATGCTAATTTTTCATGAAAGGTCAAACGCTTACGTCGGTGTAATTCAACATGTTCACGATAACAATCAGTATCACGATCGTTGCCAGTATGACGGTCTAAAAATAAAGGAAAGTCTTGAGCTGGCGGCTTAGCATTTGCGTACGGATAGTCAGGATAACTGCGCATTAAAATACGTTGCTCGCGGTTTAAACTGGCAAGCCATGTTTCATCATTGGAAAAACGATCTTCCGGACAAATCCAGGCCGGTGAATAGGTCAAAAAAATATTTCTGCGAATGTGATCAGTTTTATTTTCTGCAACTTTGTGCCAGGTAGATGCATGCATGATCATCATCGTTCCGCGTTTTACACAAACCGACATCTCTCCCTCAATATGATCATGTGTGTCGTATCCCTGCATATATTGCTGGCGATGACTACCTGGTAGAATAACCAAATTACCCATATCCGTTTCAGGTAAATCGGTTAACCAATAGGCCACCTTCATCTGCAAGGGTAATTCCGGTGAAAACACTTGATAAGGTAAAGCACGCGGGCCATCCGGATGCCAAAAATTACGCCAGGTTCCTTTTGGGCGCCGCATAAACTGCGATAAATGTACCTTACTCAATTCACCATACATGTCGTAAACGTAACCAATATGTGATGCGCGATCTATAAACGCTTCAAAATCTTTATGTGTCGTAACAGCATTGCTCTGGGTAAAATGCTTATCGGCCTGAAAATGTTTACTACGTGCAGCAACTTCATCAATGAGCTGGCAATAATGATTACAAGTATCCTGGTCTAGAACATCAGGTTTAAGAATATAGCCATGCTTCATAAAATACTGCCATTCTTCAGTACTAAATCCTGATGGCGCTGGGTAGGCTTTTGTCATTTGTATACTCCTTCGTTGCAAGAGTTCCTATTCATAACGTATGCAGTCGCGGCATAGATTTAGGCGCTGTTTTCATCCTATATGCAGCAGAAATGCTGATAGTGGCCAATTTCTATTCACACTTATCATTGCTCCACACGGAGAGCCTCCCCACCGATGCCTGAAGACAGTAAACGCAGTATTGGATTAATAGGCGCCACCGGCATTGGTGTCGGTGCCATCGTTGGCGGTGGCATCTTAGCATTATCAGGGACCGCCTTCGAGCTCACCGGCCCTTCGGCCATGCTGGCTTTCGCGCTGAATGGTGTCATCGCGATTATCACCGCATTGAGTTTTGCAGAATTGGCCACCGCATTTCCACAATCCGGCGGCTCCTACACATTTGCTAAACGCGTTTTATCAGTTGGACCTGCCTTTGCGGTTGGTTGGGTGGTGTGGTTTGCCTCAATTGTTGCCGCTGCGCTTTATGCCGCGGGATTTGCGGCATTTAGTTTAGAAGGCGTGCGCAGCCTGCTTGGCGATAATTGTCCTGAATGGTTACTCAGTAATTGGTTAATTCCACTTTGTGCTATTCTCAGTACAGCTGCATGTGCATTTATTATGATTCGCAGCAGCGGTGGCAGCGGTCTTGCCATAAATATCGGTAAAGTCGTTGTCTTTGCACTGTTAATTGGTGGTGGTTTTTGGGTGTGCTTACGCGATCAGCCATCGCTTGGTCAGCAATTCACTCCATTCTTATCCAATGGATTTATTGGTTTAGTCTCGGCAATGGGTGCGACATTTATTGCACTCCAAGGTTTTGATTTAATTGCCGCAGTGGCCGGCGAAGTGAAAGAACCGCGCCATACCTTACCACGAGCAATTTTATATTCGCTCGGTATCGCATTATTAGTGTATCTCCCATTATTATTCATTATTCCATTAATTGGGGTTGAAGCCGGTTCATCAATTCAAGCGGCAGCAGCAAAATCCCCAGACACCATCGTCGCGGCAGCGGCTGGATTTTATTTAGGCACCTTTGGTTATTGGCTGGTTATCATCGCAGGTATTTTAAGCATGGCCTCTGCTTTATTGGCAAATATTTTCGCCGCCGCGCGAATTGCCCAAGCTATGGCGCGTGACCGTACCTTAGCCGTTTCGTTAGAACGTAATCATGAAGTCTATGGCACACCATGGATTGCCATTTTAGCGACCTGCGCCATTACCATGATTATTTTATTAGCTGTCGGTGACGTTTCTGCAGCTGGTGCAGCTTCATCTCTGATATTTTTATTAGCTTTTGCCTTAACGCATATTTTATGCTTAGTAACGCGGGCGCGCAAACCGAAACACAACGGTTTTCGCATGCCGTTATGGCCATGGTTACCAAGCATTGGCGCACTGCTGTGTGCTGCCCTGGCTATTTATCAAGCAGTAACCGTACCGGCAGCTGGTGCGGTTACCTTAACCTGGCTTATTATTGGTGTGATGTCTTATGTGTGGCGCTTTGCGAGCCGCGCAAAAGTCATCGACGCTGCATCCGAAGCAAGCGATCCTGACCTACTGGAATTGCGTGGGCGCAGTCCATTGGTACTTGCGCCTGTTGCCGACCCAGAAAATGCAGCATGTATTGCAGCCGTTGCCGGTTGTATCTCACCACCACGGGTTGGACGCGTGATGCTGTTAAATGTGGTTCGACCACCACGTGAAAGCACCTCACTCGATAATGTATTAAATGATTCTGCGCATGCCTTGCGCGATTCGCTCGGCGTTGCCTTACGCATTGGTGTTCGTTGCGAAGCGTTAACCACCGTCAGCTCGAATGCTTGGACTGAAATTGCCCGTGTGGCCCAGGCTCACCGTTGTGCGTCGGTCTTATTAGGTTTGCGTCGATTAACTGATGATGGTGTCCTTGGACATATTGATGAATTAACTCGAAACATTGAAGCTAATTTATTATTTATTCGCGCCCATGCTGAATGGGATCCATCAACCGTACAACGTGTGCTTATTCCAATCGGCGGACGCTCGGTTCACGTTGCCTTACGCGCACGCTTATTAGCTGGCTTGGATCGCCGCAGTAAAACAGGCATTCACATTACCTATTTATTAGTCGACGAATCAGCAGTGACCAATACCACCATGCATCGCCGAAAAACATTTCACAGCCGACTTATCGTAGACGAGACCAATTTACCCTACGACATCAATGTTATTGCAACAAGTAATGTTGCCTCGGCAATTAATGACACTGCGCATAATCACGATTTAATCATCCTCGGTCTCGGCAATACCGATGCTGGAAAACCTGCAATCGGTCCTGTCGTCCGTGACGTCTTAGAATCAACGGAAAAAGCAGTTATCCTGCTGTCTGCACATAGCTAAGCGTCTTTAGCAGCAGATGATTGAAGTCTAATTTTACCATATAGGGTATGGGAACAACTCTCATCAGTGAGGATTACCATGTCTAAGATGTTATGCTATCTCTTCGTATTCTGCTTCTGTGCCTGCGATCTCTCTGCACAAAATTTCGATATCGGCAAACATGGTTCGACATTAATTTTACCTGACCCTTGGCAAAGGCGCGTCTTGCGACCTGATCTTGGCAAAGATCAATTTATCAAACCCGGTGGTCAATTATACATGATCCTCACTGAAGAAGCGATGGCATTAAATTCAGATGCAAAATTGAATGAATATTTATTATTATTGGCCGATGAAATTACCGGCGATAAAACTATTAAGGACCAACACGCTGTTATTAAAAGTAATGTTAATGGTGCACGTACAGTCAGTAAACGCCTCGACCTCACCTTAAGTGGATTTAAAATTTGTTATTATATTTCTCTCATAGAAAAAAATGGGCTTGCGGTCGTCATCAATTGCTGGGGCACTCAATTTAAACAATTAGAGGTTTTACGTACACTTAAATCTATTCACAGTGGCTTGAAATTTCCCAAAAAAGGCAGTGCCTGGGATAAGGGGCTTTCGCCAAGTGAACATACCATCAATGGTGTTTTTAAAGATTATATTTTATCCTACAGCGATTCGCTCACCACTAAAATAACAAATGATAATATTCTTTTAGAACTGAGTATTGGTACTGATGTGAGCTTTTACATGCTCGAAGAACAAGATCATGAAGATCTTGAAGATGCGATGGAGCAAATAAACAGCGTTATTATTGATGGGACACAAAAGCATGAAATTGTGCACAAGCAGTACGGTAAAGTTGGTGAATACCGATGCGTCGATTGGACTATTCGCTTACCAGTCACCCTAGAGGGCGGTAAAGTTCATAATTCTGATATTGCGGTCAAAGCTATCGACCTTGGCAATAATCAGTATCTAGACATGCGGATGACCAGCAATGGCCCTATCGGTGAAATTGCTAAATTTAAAGAAATGCTGTTTGGCAACATTAAAATTAACAAAAAAGAAGAAATTGATGCTTTTCCTACGGTCACCGTTGCAGATGAAGACACTGAAGGTGGTATTATTCCATCCATAGGCGTTCTGCTTCAACAACTACAACTGCACAGCACCATTGATGGTTGGTTGCGCCAAGATGGCCTCTACTTTGGCAATGATGTCATCATTTATTTTGGCAACAGAGTTTTAAAGCAAATTGACATCAAAACTAAAGTTGTCACTGATATATTTCATGGTGCTGAATGGAATAGCGTCAGTTCACCTTGCGTAGCTAATAAAAAAGTTCATTTTTGTAATGCCGAGGGATTTATTACCTATATTCAAGATGGTAATGCGGAGGCGACCAAACATAAAGCCGAAAAAATATGCCCGCATCCTACCTATGGCATCATCTCACTCAAAAATACCAGCACTAGTGAATTTGTACCTGGCATACCAGCGTCCGCATCCAATGTCTATGCACTCGCTTACATTAATAATAAAGATGAAGAAGTTATTTTGCATGAAAATTTACGTGGTTATCCTATTGCACTCAGTTCAATCAAGAAAATCAACACGGTTCTCTTAGCCATTCGTGAAGGCGATTATAATTCACCAATTTCAGTATTTACGTTTGACTTAGACAACAAGACATTGAAGCGCCACTCACATTGGACAGCTATTACGCGTGTTTGCGGTTCCGCAAATGGCTGGGTAATCAATGGCACACCAAAAGACGAACAAAAGGGATCATACTTTTTAGCGGCGGACAAACTCAACTTGCAAACCATCATTCAATCGTCTTATTTTGAAGCCGTGCATATGAGTGATAAGCAGATTAGCTTTCTTTCGCAAGTTGGCAGCGGACAACGTCTCGCTGGATACAGCACCCAGTATTTGTATCAATGTGAGCGCGCTAATCGTCCACTACCCTTGGTTAGTGGTGAATTCTCAAAGCACGCCTTTGAACAGTTGATGAAAAAATGTGATAAAAATAACATAAAAAACTTCGATTATTCACAAGCTAGTCTGAAAAAAGTATTTGAAGAGTTAAATGCAGCTTCAATAGCCGTATTACAATTGCCGTTGCCAAATGATCCAACTACACTTGATGCAGTGCTGTCTGAATATTCAGATCTATTCGCCAACCACCACCCTGATTTGTTTCCTTATTTAGCAGCAATGGTCAACAATTGTCTTTTAAACAACGGAGCTCAATGGGAAAAAAGCAGCGATTATGTCGATCAAGATATATCACATAAAAACATGTTTGCCGTTGGAGCTAATCCATACAACATCGTCCTCTATGCTATTTATGATACTGAAAATACCTATGAGCCAATTCAAACACTCTTAGATTCGACCAACGGCCGTACCATTCATATAAGCATGAACAACAAACCCCTCGATAGCTTTGCACTGAGCGACAAGCAGATTATTTTTGCGAAAAAAATACGAACAGATACACAGCACAGTCTTGAGTTACTTGAAGGCTTTCCGAAAAATACATTTGCCTTAGGAAAATGTGTCGACGAACTCCTCGCTTCAAAAAATTACAATGCGGTCATTGCCTTACTCAGCAAGAAACCACAAGCAGAATTGACTGAACAATTAGCCGTAAACCTGTTGGCAGCGCGTTTCCACAAAGGAATCGATAAACAGCAATTACAACAATTTATTGACGAATGCTATCAAGCAGCAGGGAAATATCCCAATAGCAGCAATTTAATGCTGATCCTTGCCACTGCCTACAAGCAACATGGTTCACTCAAAAAAGCCTTAGCTTGTTACAATCAATGCCTCAATCTCTACGTCTGGGGTGACACCCAAGAGTATGTCGAGTCTGAAATAGCAAATCTTCAGGAATTATTAAACAAACAGCAATAGACCCAACATTGTCTTCGCTGTAGTGCATTTCATACTCAGCATATGCCGACTGAAACGCAGATCGCAGCCAATTTGCACCGCCTCAATGTGCGTATTGATGGTGAAGTGCAAAGTGATGCGCTTGAACGCATGCTTTATAGCAGTGATGCTTCAGTCTATCAGCAAGTACCGATGGCCGTGGTGCGCCCAAAGCATGGTAATGACTGTGCCAGCATCGTTGCCTGGGCTAATGATTATGAAGTCCCCCTTATACCGCGTGCCGGCGGAACCAGTCTCGCTGGTCAAGTTGTGGGTGATGGCATCATTGTCGATGTTTCACGCTACATGTGCGGCATTCGATCCTATGACAAAGAGAATGCTGATGTTTTAGTAGACCCTGGCGTTATTCAGACTGACTTAAATAAAGTCGTCGCAGATGATGGATTAATTTTCGGTCCAGATACATCGACCGCAAATCGTTGCATGATAGGCGGTATGATTGGTAATAATGCTTGTGGTGAGCATTCTATTATTCACGGCACTACACGGGATCATGTGAAAAGCATCGATGCTATTTTGTCCGATGGTAGCCGCGTTCATTTTGGCCCCCTCAACGCAGAAGAGCTCGAAGAAAAGCAACACCTCAACAGTTTAGAAGGTGATATTTATCGCGGTGTGATCGAACTAATTAATCAACATCGTCAATTAATATTAGATAAATTTCCCAAAGAACAAATTCTGCGCCGCAATACGGGTTACGCCTTGGATAGTTTAGCGCGTAGCCAACCATGGAATCCTGATGGTCCCCCATTCAGTTTAGTGCCACTAATTTGCGGCAGCGAAGGCACCCTGTGCTTGGTAGAAAAGGCCTGTTTAAATCTGGTTGCATTACCCAAGCGTAAAATGGTCGTCTGCGCACATTTTGATTCAGTGCTTGAAGCCTGTCGGGCAACCGTTGTTGCCATACAGCATGCAGTCTCAGCGGTTGAATTAATGGACGGTGGTATTTTAGAAGCGACCAAAGCCAACCGTGAACAAGCGCGCAATCGCTGGTGGGTTGAAGGCGATCCGGGTGCAGTCCTGGCCATTGAGTTTTATGGCGAAGACGATGAGGCATGTGCACAACAATGTCAGGCACTTATTGATGATTTAAAACAACATCAATTCGGTCACGCTTTCCCCATAGTTAAACAAGAGCGTGCAAACACCGTATGGGATTTACGCCGTGCCGGTCTTGGTCTCTTAATGGGTATTCCCGGTGATCGCAAAGCTGTTCCATTATTGGAAGATGCAGCGGTCGCTGTAGAAGATTTACCTGCGTATATTGAAGGCGTCGAAAAGATTATGGCATCACATAATCTTGGCACCATTTATTACGCTCATGCTTCCGTTGGTTTGTTACATATTCGTCCCCAGCTAGACTTAAAGCGCAGTGAGGACGTTTCACTCTTTCAACAAATAGGCGACGAAGTCTTTGAGCTCGTTAAACAATTTGGTGGATCCATTAGTGGTGAGCATGGTGATGGACGTCTGCGCGCCCCATTTATTAAAAAAATACTTGGCGATGAATGTTACCAATTATTCCACGAAGTGAAAAATCTATTTGACCCCAAGCACATCTTCAATCCACACAAAATCGTTGATCCATTACCAATGACCACGGATTTGCGCTATCCAGATAATTATCAAACACCTGAGATACAAACGTGGTTCAATTGGGATGAAACGCAGGGTTTGGTGCGCGCTACAGAAATGTGCAATGGTGCAGGAGCCTGCCGTAAAAGCAGTGGCAACGGCACTATGTGTCCAAGCTATCATGCAACCAAAGAAGAAAAGCATACTACTCGTGGCCGGGCCAACATTTTCCGCCAAGTCTTACAACATAAAAATCCTTTAACAGCATTTAGCAGCAAAGATCTCAAGGATGCGCTTGATTTATGTCTCTCTTGTAAGGCCTGTGCATCGGAATGTCCTGCTTCGGTCGATATGGCAAAATTAAAAGCTGAATTTTTACAGCAATATTATCAACGTCACGGCACCCCTTTGCGATCGCTCTTATTCGGTAATTTTACACGCCAGGCGAAAATATTAGCGAAATTGCCACGTTTTATTCATAAAATTTTTGATATAGGCCCCCTCAAACGCTTAATGGGTATGCATCCCCAGCGCAGCATGCCTCACTTTGAACGATTAGATTATGCGCATTGGTTCGATCGACGACAGGCTGTTAGCGCAGATACTCGTGTCGTTCTCTTTGTCGACGAATTTACGCGCTATTTAGATTCCAATATTGCCAAAGATGCGGTCCTCGTATTGGAAGCACTCGGCTTTGAGGTTATATCAGTACATGATTGTGATTCGGGCCGCGCTCATATATCAAAGGGTTTATTAAAGGACGCTCGTGTTCATTTAAGTCACTGTGTTAAGCGCTTACATCGTTACGCTCAGCAAGGACTACCGATTATTGGTTTGGAGCCATCGACATTACTCGGCTTGCGTGATGAGGCACTCAGTTTAATTCCGCAAGGTCCATTACATGAACAAGCATTACGCGTCAGCAAGCACGCCGTTTTATTTGAAGAATTCATTTCGACACTTGCCCACAAGCAAGAACTTAACTTAGATAACTGGCAGGCCCCCGCCGCGCATGTCCTGGTGCATGAACATTGTCATGCCAAATCTATTGTCGGCCCAGGTGTAAGCGCTAATGCGCTCGCCTGTTTTCCTGGTTGGAACATCGAACGCATTAATTCTGGTTGCTGTGGTATGGCAGGCAGCTTTGGCTATGAACAAGAGCACTTCGATGTCAGCATGAAAATAGGCAATGATATTTTATTGCCCAAAGTTCGCGAAGCTAATCAACAAACAGTTATCTGTGCACCTGGTACTAGTTGCCGACATCAAATCCTTGATGGTACGCAGCGTAGCGCCATACATCCGGTTAGCTTAATTCGCCAAGGCTTTAACTAAAATCGTCGACCTGTTCTTCTTTTTCGGTGACCCAAGATTCGACACGATAAGCGATTTTTATCGATGCGAGTACCGACTTACTAAGTAAATCTTCTTCCGTTGCATCGTTAACCAATCCGGCAGAAACGTAACCAGCATAAATGGTTGATGCATTCTGAGCAATCAACTGTTCATTTTTTTGTAAATCAACAAAGTAATTTTGCCCTTGTTGCTCACGTCGTTTGCGTCGAACATTGGCAAGTTCAATAGCCGCATCAAAGCGTGCCTTATTTTCTTCATCTTGTGTACTCATCAATGCTCCTTAAACGTGTCTAGCGCCAACAAAGCAGGCCAACAATTCCAACGCTTCCTTGATGCGTTCTTCAATTTGCTCTGGCTTCATTCTGTGCCCTTGCCGATACACTAACAAGGTGTCGCCTTTGCCCTCTGCACACATGTCTTTGAAATTTTCAAAAAAGCGAATCACCGGTTCGTTAAATTCTTCACGTACCCGCGCTTCTTCTTGGCTCTTTAGCAAATAGCGTTTGGAAAAATCCGGATATTCGTCGAAATCAATATCTTGGGCACCAAACATAGAGCCTATTTTGTGAAAAAAGTTTTCGGGCCGTAATTCGAAATGCGGTAAATCTAAGCCGGTTGTTTTAACCCGCACTACCGTTTGATTATAAGTTGTTTGATTTTTTCCGCTACCAATGGTGTATTTATAGTCGAATGCGGCCACGTCCCAATCAGCTTTTTCGCTCTTTATGACATTGAAGGCCTTACGCGAATGACCCGAACTAAACAAATGATACGAATCTAACTCCGTGTGAATAGCCGAGCCATCTTCACTGAACGTACATTCGAGTTTAGAGGCAACTTCTTGCAGGGCTAAACGGCGTTTTTTCTCGTATAAGTAACTGAGATAAAAAATCCCAGCAATGAAGACAATCACACCGATAATGACGAGGGCTACTTCCATAGGAACTCCTACCCCCTATGATCACTATTCCTGTATTAATGTCAATAAACGCCTAGCATGTTCATCTTCAGGATATTGGCGCAGATGGGTTTTTATTAAATCAACAGCCTCGTCACTTCGTTGTTGTCGATGCCACAAACGCGCAAGATATAAGCTTGCTAAGCCTGCCTCGGCCGATTTAGTCTTGCGCGCTAATTGATAGAGCATTTCTGCACGCCCAAACAATTGCCGCGTTTCAGCATTATCAGCCAACCACAGCATGCTTTGCGCTGACAATTCATTTTGAGCCAACAATGAATCAGCAAATGCGTCTAATTTCACGTACGACTTCTCGTGCATATACACCTGCAATGCCATCTGTGGCAAATGCTTCTTTTTGTACCCTTCATCAATAGCATTTAAATACGTTTGTGCTAATGATAATTGGCCCGCTGCATAAGCAGCTTGAATGGCAAGATGTAAATATGCATTTTCTTTTGGCTTATTCTTCAGTAATAATTGCGCCTGAGCCAAGGCTGCCTCGCGTTGTCCAGCTGCGAATTGTGCTTGGGCAAATTGTAAACGCAGTGTTTCATCGCTTGGCTTTAATAAAACCGCTGCTTCAAGTGCCGCTAACGCCGCACCTGATTTTTCCTGATGTTGAAAAATAACGCTTAAATATTGCCATAAATGAGGGTCATTGCTTTGCGATGCTAATAAATGTTCAACGGCTGCCTGCGCTTCGGTCCATTGTTCTCGTTGAATTAACAACCCGGCATCAAGGCGGCGCAGATCATGATCTTGTGGAAATCGCACTAAAGCTTTTTGTAATAAGGCCGATGACCAGCGATAATCTTCCAAGGCTTCGGCACAATAAATGACCTGTTTGACTAGTGGCAATGCATCCTTTTCAAGATCAACCCATTCTTGCAACAAAGGACGGGCCTCGCGCCAACGCGCATGCTCAGCGTAAAGCCCCATCAACAGCATCGCCGCATTTTTGTGTTGCGAATCAAGCTGCAAACAACGCTGCAATGCCGGCATCGCTCGCTGATGTTGTTCCTTTAAATAGTGCGCATAACCCAATAAGTACTGCTGAAGCGACGATTCTGCTCCTTGCCATTTTTGTAAATGAGCAAGTGCCTTATCAGCGTTCTCTTCTTGTAACGCTGTTTGTGCATGCTTAAGAATATGCTGTTGTGCTACACTTAATTCTTTATCGGCAGCATGCAGGAGCACCAAACTTATGATAAGCAGCAAGAGCGTTTTCATTCCAAACTCCATACTAATTTAATACGTTGCTTATCTTTGGCCGCTTCTCCATTCGCTTGTGCTGGTTCATATCGAATTCGTTCCACCACTTTTTTAATAGCATCATCAAATACATCTGTCGGAACACTTTCGATAATATCATAACGCTCGACGACACCATCTATTCCAATATATAAGTCGATCACACTATGACCTTTTATGCCGCGACGTTTGGCCCGTTTAGGATAAAAACGACTGAGATCAGGTACAAATTTTCGCACTGCGCGTTTATCAAGTGTGAGCTGAGCATTCGTAGCAAATTGCTGATCTAAACTTGCGAAGGAACGCCAATCTGCTTTTTGAATAGTAGCCAACGCTTGTGTTGGAAAACTAAATTGATTCGCCGTGCGTTGTTGTGGCAATTGTGGTAGCGGCGGCAGCGCTTGTTTGACGTGCTGTTCCTGTTGCTGCTTGCGTTGTTGTTTACGCAGTATTTCTTGCTGCTGGATATGCACCTGCTGAATACGCACGCTTGGTTCGGCTTGCTCTTTTGCTTGAGTAAATGCACTCAATAAAATTATACAGCTTATATTAAACAGGCAGGCACCAATAAATCCGAGGCCGAGAAACAACGGTTTTTTTGTAGCCATATTACTTGGCCTCCGTTGCTAAATCGACACGTTCAGCGCCAGCACGATAACATGCGTCTTGGACAGTGGTAAATAGATGCAGCGGCACACTGCGATCTGCCTCTATGACTATATGCTGGCTCCCCTGCCCCTGTAATGCCTGGGCAATCATATGATGATCCTGCGCATCAATTAATTGATCGCCAACAAACACAGAACCGGTGTCAGCAATGCTGATTAATACAAAGCTACCACTGATTGATTTCGTTAACGATGATTCCGGTCGCTTCACATCAATGCCAGTCTCACGTACAAATGATGTCGTCACAATGAAAAATATTAAAATGATGAACACCATATCGATTAAGGGTGTTAATTCGATAGTTGCCATTTGTTTCGACGACAATGATTTAAACCGCCTACGCATGTGTTCGCTCCAAAATAAGAATATGGTCACGAACACGAGATCGTTCTATCATTGCACTGACAAAACGCTCGATGAGCAGGGCCGGCGCTGCTAACATCAGTGCATATTGCGTAGTTACCAGTGACTGACTAATACCAGTGCCGATATCAGCCCCCGAATAATTCATTGATGCAAAACTCTGCATCATACCAGTCACCGTTCCAAGCAAACCCAGAAGCGGAATGATGGCAATTAAGCTGCGAATAAATAATAAATAATCACTGCGCTGCATATGCACGGTAACCGCATGCGCCTCGCTCTCGATAGGCACTTTGTTAAGGTAAACATTCGTACACAGACGTTCGATGAGCAAAGTATAGAGCATTAATCCAGATAAAGCGATGAGGTACATGCACCACTGGCCATGTAAAAAATATTCAATCGGAGTCATCGCTAGACTCCTGCTGCTTTTCTGTGCTTAAGATCAATCCCGCGCCCTGTTCCAATAAGACGCGCTGTTTATCAGCCATGCGATTAATAATACCGATGACCAGTAAAATTGGCACCGCAACTAATAAACCCATCTGCGTAGTAATCAAAGCCTCGGAAATGCCATTGGATAATAATTGTGGATTAGCCGTACCGAATAATGCAATGCTCTGAAAGGTTGCGATCATGCCGGTTACTGTTCCTAATAAACCCAATAATGGTGCAATAGCAGCAAGCACAGCGAGTAAGGGGCGCGATCGATCTAATAAGGATTCCTCCTGAACCAACACTGCCTCCAGCGCTGCCTCGCGTGATTCCAATGTGAGTCCGCGCTTAATGATACCTACATATAAAATGCGTTGTAACGGTGTTGTTTGCGCCTCTACCGCTGCTAAGGCCTGAGCTTCTTGATTCTGTGCTAATAAAGCACTTACTTGTTCACTCAATTGTGGCTGAGATTGTAAGCGCGATAAAAACAAAAAACGCTCTGCGGCTAAAATCGCAGCAATAACACCGACTGCTAGAATAGGCCAAATAAATAAACCCCCTTTAGCTAACCATGCTGCCCACGATTCATCAATTACCGCCTGTTTAACCAAGGAACCATCTAAATCAGCAATCATGATACCATACTGTTGCTGCGCTAATGTTTTGAGGGCATCGTGCTGCTCCGCGTTAAGCAGCGGGCCGTTGACCACTGCTAATTGATCATTGGTCAACAAAAAACCACTGTGCGCTGCTTCATTACTTAATGCTAATTGTTGCACCGCTCCACAATGTATAACCGTCGCGGTTACGTTATCGCCATTACGATTAGCTATGTTTTTTTCTTCGCTACGAATCAACTGCGCCTGATCAAGCTGTGCTAATGTTCCGTTAACAGCTTCAAGCAGATATTGTTTAAATCCTTGCGGATCAGAGCCTTGAAAAACCGGGATCGATAACGATGCACAAGCGCGCTCGATGCGTAATTGATAATGTTCTCGTTGTTCACGCGCCTGAAGATCGCGTTGTTGTTGTAATTGCTCAAGTTGTTGGCGCTGATTACTCAATTCACGATGCTGTTGACGAACGGTGGTTAATTGCTTTTGTTCGTCTGCTAATTGTTGCAGCAAAACCTGACGCGATTGTAATATATGTTTACGCGCTTGCTCAAGCGCCATCTCAGCTTGACCTTGTTGCTGTTGTGCCTGATCAAGCAAAGCACTAGCCGACCACAATGACGTCATGCATAAACATAAACAGCACAATCGTAAGATGATCATTGTTGTGCTGCCTGCGGTATCGGTAAGGCAATTAATGCGGGAGCCCTATCACCATGCACGATGGCGACGGCTGCTTGTATGGCGACGACATGTTTGGTATCGGTTATTGGGATTAATATATTTTTCCCATCTTTGCGTTTAACAATGCCAGCACGTTTTCCGTCTCGTGAAGCCCACCAAGCACACGCATTACCCATGCGTAATATTTCACAGACATAGGGTTTATCGTTTAATAAACCATCGCTCAGCGACACATGCCATTCGCGACTATTATTAACACTTTGCTGTAAGCGTGCCGCTGCGTGTAAAAATTGCATTGCCGGATCTGCGGCTTGTTTACCAGGAGCAGCTATACTGCCATGCGTCATACTGCGCGCCCGTTGATCGAGTTCACTATGACAGTGTTTACTCATTTCGAGTAACACCGTATCTAAAGCCAAACTTTGCTGAGCCTGCGAATCAAAATGCTTCAGGCTTTTTTGCTTATCTTTAATAACTTGCGCATCTTTTTTTATCTGTTGTTTAATACGTTCTTGCTGACGACGACTTTCAGCAATCAGTAATTTTAATTGCTGTTGTTCTAATGCCCATGCTGCTTGTGCCTTGGCCTGCTCTTGACGAGCCTGATTCGCTGCACGCAAAGCCTCTAATACCTGATCAGCTTCACTTGCCGCAAGCGACATGAAGGTCCAGAACATCAATGCTATCAAAACGAGACGCGTGATCATGGGGCCGTATAATGGCAAGTAACGCGCCAATTCCAGTCAGGTATAAGGCTTAGGTGTGCCCATCAGGCGTGCAAACTGCTGCGTTTGTGCTTATCAGAGCAACAGGATTGGCGAGAGCCTAGCAGATGAATTCGGCAAGTATGCGAATCCCGATTCACCGCTGCCGCATTGCTGCACAGATGATTTTGACGGCTTATTTTCAAGCGAAATCAGATGAAACAGCCTAGGAACTATTACAATGCATAACTCAACAGAAAGGAGCAAGATGATCATTCTTACCATTATACTTATTGGTTGGCTACTCGGTTCCCAGTAAGTACCAGACCAAAGGGAAGAACACGACGAGAACAAGGACTCGTCTACTTATAAATAGAAATTTCATTTAACGCGCCCCTTGTCTTTAGCCCTGATGCAGCAGCATATTTCTATGCCGACCATCATCATCGCTCCTGGCGCATTTAAAAATAGCCTTGGCGCTCATGAAGCCGCTAACGCCATTGAAGCTGGATTACGCGACG
This sequence comes from Planctomycetota bacterium, assembly GCA_028280785.1. Classification (GTDB taxonomy): domain Bacteria; phylum Planctomycetota; class UBA11346; order UBA11346; family UBA11346; genus JANQLF01. The sequence goes on along the minus strand of JANQLF010000308.1, from coordinate 11,139 downwards.
GTGGCATACAAGCCGAATATATTCACGCCCCTATTGCTGATGGCGGTAATGGTACGCTTGATGCCTTTTGTGCAGCAGCCCCCTATAAGCGCATAGCACATCGCGTAAGCGATCCACTTGGCAATGATATTGATGCTGAAATCGGTATTCACGGTGACCGTGCCATTATTGAAATGGCCCTCGCTTCAGGATTAGAACTTTGCGATCAAAATAATTTGCAGCCAATGCGCGCGACCACCTTTGGTACCGGACAATTAATTAAAGCTGCGTTGGATGCTGATGCGAAAAAAATAATTATTGGCCTCGGCGGCAGTGCGACGGTTGATGGTGGCATGGGTTGCTTGCAAGCACTTGGTGTACAATTTTTTGATAAAGACAATAATCCCATAGCTGATGGCGCTGGTGGTGGTGATTTAATTAAGGTACAGCGCGTTGATGCTAGCCAATTAGATCCACGTTTACAAGATATTGAATTAATTATTGCTTGTGATGTTGATAATCCGGTCGTTGGAGAACAAGGCTCAGCCGAAATATTTGCTCCGCAAAAAGGTGCTGATGCCGCACAAGTACAAACGCTCGCTCAGGGTTTAAATCATTTTTTCGAAATACTGAGCCAAAATGGATTTAATGATGTTCGTCACGAAGCAGGTGCGGGTGCTGCTGGGTCAATCGCTGGCGCATTAATGTGCGTCTGTAATGGCACTCTCGAAGGTGGCTTCGAATTGTGGCAGCAATACAGCGGATTTGATAATCTGGTTCAAGGTACTGATTTATTAATCACTGGCGAAGGTCGCATGGATGAACAAACCATTCATGGTAAAGGTCCTATGGGTGCGGCATTAATTGCAAAACAACATGGTGTTCCAGCCGCTGCACTCGTTGGTGGTCTCGACGCAGACGACCAACTCTTACATGAACACGGCATTGATGTGGTCTTACCTTTAGTGACCAAACCGATGCCGCTTGATGAAGCAATACAAAATGCCGAGTCATTATTACGAGCTGCCGCCTGTCGCCTCGCTTATGCATTGCAGGTAGCGTGGCCATCATGAGCAAAATTGCACTTGGCGTAAGCTTTGCGGCCGAGGAAACAAAGGCTTTGCAAGCACTGCAAGAAAACCTGATCAAGCAACAAGGTATTTTTTCGGCAAACGAAGTGCTGTATTTAAATATAGCATCTTGGCAATTTCCTAGTCGCGATGAAAGCAATAGCATACTTGATGCCATGCACGATGTTCAACAAATGACAGTCAGTGTTTTTCCTATTATAGATTTACACAGCCAGCCAGCTCTTGCCTGCCTTCAAGTCATTAACACACATATTTTAACCAATTGGCATTTTGATATTCATAAACGTTTCGAACTGCCGTATCTGGGATTATATGAGCAGGATATGCCCAAACGCTGGCGTCCACTGATTCACATTGGCAGCGCCGGGAGCAGTGATGTCCTGCATGACGCAACTTGGCCTAAGGAATTACACTGTAACGAAGCTTTATTGATTGATAAAGATACGGATGAAATAATTGGGCGTCAGCCCTTACAGGAAAATGACGCTATTATTTGGTAATTTATTTACTGAACTTATCGCAGGCGAAAATATCAAGATCGGTATTCAGATCAAAGCGCATCATTAAACCTTTATTCGGTGCTATTAAAATGACACCGTCTACCGAAGAGAGATTGATACCAAAATCATCCTCAGCGTAAATAAATATGCCAATATCACTGTCAATTAATTTGGCTTCACCAACAAAATCAACACCGTCACCATTGCGTCCACTAAAATCAACTACGGTACCGTGTTCGGGATCGACCGACGTACCACCATACGAATCAGTGGTTAAGCCGCCCGTGTCTATATTCCCGGTACCATTGGGATACATATTATAAGCACCCCAATTATTCAGGAGATCTGCATTATCAATGCTCGACGGGGTGACTGTTTGGCGCGTAGCAATAAAATTCATGCGACCGCCATCACCACCAACAATAGTTTTGTAATCCTCTGATACGATGGCACTGCCACGATCAATATCAGCAAAATGGTTATTGCTGGTGAAATTAACACTAAAGGTAATGTGGCGTTTAAATTCGTTGCGAATACCGATATGATTTTCATCGCCATCATGTCCCGCTGGTACGGGCTCTGCAGAATCAGCTGTTAATGTCGCTGACCACGTAAGAGGATCAGTTATGTTGACAATACGATGTACGGTCCAATCAGCAAAATAACCGGTGCTTGCTGAATTTTTTACAATTTTAAATGACATGCGTCCAACGGTTATGGCACCACCATCATTATAAATAAATCGTCCGTGATAATATTCGGCTGTTGCGCCAACCATTAAATGAAATGGAAAAAAGCTACTCGCAGATACTGGGGCGACGACGGGATAACTTGCATCGGTAACTATGTCATCAATCGACATACTATCGGCACTCACTGCCTCAAAGGTATTACCCGAACCGGTTTCTAAACCACCGGCATCATCACAACTTTGACCGAAGACTAAAACTGCACATAAGCCAAGAAAAACCCATAAACGCATAGCATGACCCTACCTAGCGAGAAGACGCGCAGCCTAGCTCAAGCTTGTCTCGGTTCAATGTAGTGATTGCCAACGAAACCCTGATGAAAGCTATAACTGCTTATATATCTAAAAGATACGGCCTTTAATCGTCGCTATTTTATCATCCTTATTGATGACAATATTGACCTTAAAACTGCTTTCGAGGGCTCGCACCAAGAGTTGGCGCTGTTCTTTACGCTTAATGATTATCCCATCACGTGGAATAATCGCGACATCAAAGCTGCCCTGTGGCAAACTCACCAATTCTGAGATCCAGTAATCAGGATACAATTTTTGCAAAGCCATCAGCAAGGTTTGCTCTTCGGTCAACAAAATCGCATGCGCCGGATAATCAACCGCAATATCACCGCGGCTACGCGTTATGCTCACTTCTTCAACAAAACTTAATTGAATATAACTTTGCCCTTTAGAATTTTTCAAGGTCCGTGGACCACCACAGCTTGCACAGGCAAGAATGAAACAGCAACACACTATACCGATTACTCTGTTCATTAAGTTGACTATAGATAGCGAATTGATCATGACTAGTAGCTGCATGCTGCCCTCTACTTGCACCCTTTAGTGCCGATTCATGATGCGCGTATGCAGAAACCCAAAGCCGGAGGTGGCTGGCACGCCATTCGATACAGTCTTGCAAAAGCTAAAGAAATGGGTGGCTGGTTGTCGATGTGGCGCGCCATGCGCAGCCGCAACACCTGTAAAACCTGCGCACTCGGAATGGGCGGACAAAAAGGTGGCATGGTCAATGAACTCGGGCATTTTCCCGAGGTCTGTAAAAAAAGTTTTCAAGCGCAAGCACAAGATATGCAAGCCGGTATTCCTGATGCATTCTTCAGCCAACACAGCATCGAAGAATTAGCAAACTGGAAAGGCATCGATATCGAACGTGCAGGGCGCATTACGCAACCGCTCTACGCTGGTCCTAACGATACGCATTATAAAATTATGGATTGGGATGCAGCTCTGCATCGCGTCACTGAAAAATTAAAAGTCACTGATGCCGATCGCAGTTTCTTTTATTTTAGTGGACGCAGTAGCAACGAAGCTGGTTTTTTAACGCAATTATTTGCTCGCCTCTATGGCACCAATAATGTCAATAATTGTTCTTATTACTGCCACCAAGCATCTGGCGTTGGCCTCAGCAGTGTTATCGGTAACAGTACGGCTACGGTACAATTACAAGATGTCGAAGATGCTGATTTAATTTTAGTGATCGGCGCTAATCCTGCATCTAATCACCCACGCTTTGTGCGTAATTTAATGAATTGTCGCCGCCAAGGTGGAGAAGTCGTTGTCATCAACCCATTGCGTGAGCGTGGCCTCGAACGATTTAGCATTCCAAGTGACGTGCGCAGCCTTTTATTCGGCAGTGAAATCGCCAGTCATTATATCCAACCACATATTGGTGGTGATTACGCGATGCTCGCCGGCGTCATTAAAATATTAGATGATGCTGGTGATTACGACAAAAACTATGTTAAACGTTACTGTGAGCATTGGGATACTTTTATTAAAGATATTCGCAGTATCGCATGGGATGATATCGTGCACAGTAGCGGTCTAAGCCGTGACGATATTTATGGCCTAGCCAATATTATTCGTCGTAGCAAACGCACGGTTTTTTGCTGGGCCATGGGTGTCACTCATCATCGCCATGGCTCTGACACCGTTCGATTAATTTCCAATTTAGCCATGATGCGCGGTATGGTCGGCAAACCTGGCAGCGGCTTATTGCCCCTGCGTGGCCATAGCAATGTCCAAGGCATGGGCACCATGGGCGTGACTCCACAATTAAAACAAGCATTTTTTAATAACGTCGAAAATGCATTAAATGTTAAATTGCCAACCAGCAAAGGTCTGGATACCCTTGCTTGCATGGAACACGCTCATGACGGCAACATAGATTTTGCCTGGTGCTTGGGTGGCAATTTATACGACTCGAATCCAGATGCCCAATATGCCGAAGCAGCATTAAAAAATGTCGGGCTCGTTACCTATTTAAATACCACTTTAAATGTCGGACACTTTAGAGGTCGCGGCAAAGAAACGGTTATATTACCAGTACTGGCCCGTGACGAAGAAATGCAGCGCACCACACAAGAGTCGATGTTTAGTTTTGTCCGTGTTTCCGATGGCGGCAAAGCGCGTCACCATGGACCACGCAGCGAAGTTGCCATTTGTTCGTATATTGCCGAAAAAGTTATTGGTAGCGAAGCGGTAAAATGGATAGCCATGAATCAGCATGATGCGATCCGTGAATTAATTGCCAAAGTCGTCCCAGGCTTTGATGCAATTAAAAATGCCAATGAGTTTTATATTCCTGGACGTCACTTAGAAGATAAGCAATTTCCAACCGACAGCGGTAAGGCCAAATTTCATCCGGTTACACTACCAGAAAATCGCGTTGGCGATAATAAACTGAGTTTGATGACTGTACGCAGTGAAGGCCAATATAATTCAATCGTTTACGAAGAGTACGATCGTTATCGCGGCCAAGATCGTCGCGACATTATTATGCTCAGCCCCCAGGATCGCAAACGTCTTGGTCTTAGCATTGATCAAAAGGTAAGCGTTAAAAGTGATGCCGGTGAATTATGCGACGTCTTGGTTCGCGAAACCGACATTAAAGACGGTAACGCGGTTATGTATTATCCCGAAGCCAATGTTTTAGTCTCGCGCAAAGTCGATCCGGACTCGCGAACACCGTCGTTTAAAAATATCGCAATAGAAATCACAGTTTAATAGTGCATTAACATGCGCCGATGAATGGTCCGAGCTACTTGCGAGGGAATTTACGCAGTAAATTAATGAAGACAAAGCATGCGGGGCATGGGGCAGAGCCCCAAAACAAATAGTCGATCCGGACTCGCGAACACCGTCGTTTAAAAATATCGCTATAGAAATCATTACATAAACAAACGCCCGCTTCTGCGGGCGGCCTGCGCCGATGAACGATCTGGTCTATTTTGACCAGAATTTTTAAAATGTATTCATTTTAAAAATAGTGAATGATCTCGATGCGGCTTGACCGTACAAAGCATGCGGGGGTGAATTTCGCAAATGCATCGCATTTAAAAAGCCATAGGCATGGCCTTTGGCGAAAGAATAGGATGCTTTATGCATCCGTGGAATTGGGGCAGTTACCACGGCAACATAAAGTTGCCTATTCTTGGGCCTAAACACACGCCCGTGTGTTTCTATCACCTTCGGTGATACCCAATTCACCCCGAAACAACTAAGGCAATGTTTGCAGCTTTGCCTTGGTCATGAAGCGACGAATTTCATCAGCACGCACCGCAAAGGCAATTTGTGCGGCACTTAACACCTGCTTTGAACGCAGACTGCCGACTTTAAAACTTGAGGTCATACTACTACTGCTGATGGCGACCACTTTGCCTTCCTCATTAAATAAAGGACTACCACTGGTCCCTCCAGATAAACTGGCTGAGTGCTGAATTAATACATTTTTGCTGCGGTCTTGAATTTTTCCTTTGTAATCGGTAATGCGGCCGATCCATCCCTGTTTAAAAGTAGCCACAGCGCCGGGAAACTCTTCTTCGCTACTTTTATCTAAATACTGACTTTGTAATTCGCCCGGAAAACCAAGCGTCCCCAAACGACTGCCTACTTGTAATTCAAAAAGCTCCTGGTCTTGGGCAAAGGTCAAAGCCTGCGGTAAGGTCGTGTGGTCCTCTATTTCCAATTCGATGATTCCCACGTCAGCAGAGTTTAAGGTAACGAATAAGGGATTATGTGCCGTTCGTTTTATCTTAAACAATTTCCCAGTTTCATTTTGAATCACATAGCGTTCACTCATCGCCCGCAGTAATTGCACCACATGTGCATTCGTTGCCAAAATACCTTTATCATCAATTAAAAACGCCGTGCCGATACCAACCGATCCGGTATCTGGATTAATAGCCACACATAAAAAGACACTGCTTTTAATCTCATTATGGATACGCACCCAATTTTTATTTTCGTGCTGCTGTACGTTACTTTGAATATTGACCAAACGCTGTTCGAGTTTGCGTAGTTGCGCTTCCGCATCTTTGATTAATTCATAGCGATCTTCTTCGCTTAATTCGCTTTTGGCAATCGCCTCGCGTACTTTGCGATCGCGCTCATCAATCTCTTGTAATAACGCTGTTATTTGTTCTTGGGTTTGCTGTTGTTGCATTTGTGCCTGGTGCTGTTGCGTGGCAATCACATCTTCTTGATAATTAAATTTATTAAAAATGGCGTAAGCTATAACAGCGCTGATTCCTAGTAATAACACAATGACAACATAAAGACGACGTTGTGCACTGCGCTTCACATCCTTAAGCGCAATCTCCAATGTTTCAGCACCAATACCCTGTTTAGGTGCGTCCTCTAAGAGGTCAGGACTCGCAACTAGCATCGTTGAACCGTCGGGGTGCAAACCATGACAATGCATTTGCGGACCATGTGGACCTAAACGCAGCTCGACGCGCTGGCTCACCACTGCCGAATCCTCAATACGTTTACCGTTTAAATAAACGCCATTTTTAGCGCCCATGTCATAGACAATTAATTTATCATCTTCTAAGCGTAATTCAGCATGGTGACTCGAAATCTCAGCCTCATTATCAAATACAATATCATTATCTGGAGATCGGCCCAAACGGACACAGGCTTGATCAAAGTGACGTTGCTCATCACCCGCTTCATTCTTAATAGTAACGACTATCGCCGGTTCCATACACTGTTGATTATGGGCTTAACAGGATCAAGGACAAGCGAGACCATTAAAAAAGCCTGCTTAGATTAAGCAGGCTTTTTTGGTTTTTATTATGTGATTATCTAGTCGAATTCGAAATCATCTTCAAATTCAAAGTCGTCATCTTCTTTCTTGGTTTCTTCTTTCTTCTCTTCAGCTTTTTCTTCTACTTTCTCTTCGACGGCTTCTTCTTTTTCTTCTTCCTTCTTCTCAGTCATATCTTCGGCATCGTCTTCGATATCAAAATCTTCAACATCGACGTCGAGCTCTTTGACTTCTTCTTTCTTCTCTTCGACTTTTTCCTCTACCATTTCTTCTTTTTCTTCAGTAGCCCCTTCGACGTCTTCCTTCGCTTCTTCTTTGACTTCTATAATTTCAGGTGCTTTTTCTTTTTCCTTCTCAGCTTCGCGCTCACGAGCCTTAGCATTCTTTTGTTTAGAAGGGACGCGTACTTCGTGCATGCGATGTAATTCGCCGCGTGCGTCTTGAAGGGCTGTCGCGCTCATTGGCAGTGGTGGTAATTTAAATTCAATGTCCGCACGTTCGGCTTCACGACGAGCTTTTGAACGGTCCCACTTTGCATTTTCTTCTTTTTGCAATAACTCGTCAGCATATTTTTCAATCGCACGTAAACGCGCAACTTCGATTAAAACTTGCCATGCGGCAAATTGTTCGTCGATACGCTTAATGCCTTCTTCGGTCAAATCATAGTTGATTAAACCTTGAGCTTTAGCGAGGTCGCCAGCAATTTCATTAAAATGCTCGCGTTCTAATAAGTTTGGATAGGAAATTTGTTCGCGCAGTGTTTGTAAGGCAAGGTAAAATTCTTTGATTTTAACTTCTTCAGGCAGTGGAACACGAGCGACGAGATCAACATCACCCTTTAATGATTTTTTGCCTTTTTCCTTTTTAGCGTTGGTTAACTGTGGTCCTTCACGGCCAAGGTCACCGGACATAACACGAATATTTACACTGGTCAGGAATTTATGGACTTTGATCATCAACGGTTCAGCACGACTAAAGTCACGTTGCTGAGTAATGTATTGAACACCATACGCCGGAATAATGTCATCGGTCAGACCACGCTGGGTCAAGGTTTTGCGACGATCGCGGTCCTGACGTTTAATCTGGCGCTCACCGGCCCAGACGTCACGGAGACTTGGTGGTAATGAATCGATGGTGCTTTTGCTGATCTCTTTGTTTTTGCCTTTGGCAATATTGCTATCAGAAAAATCACCGCTGTTGGTGACGCTATCGTCTTCATTCAGATTCATGCCTTCTGCTGCGCTGAGCTGCAGATTGGCAGAAAGCACACAAAGCACTGTCATGAATAGACTTAACATATAAATACGGATGCCGGACATGGGCAGGTTCTCCACTATGGGCCAACGACATAAAGCCAGTCGGGAATACTAGTAGGCACGCTACGGGCACACAAGCAAAGGTGGGGTCTCGCCCCTATAGCCTGTTGCACACTCCTTGATAAGGCCAAGCCTAGGTAAATCCCTGAAAGTACCGACCTTATGGACAATTTCCTCGCCGTACTCTTTGCTGTTTTGCCAATCATGGCTGTGATGGGATGTGGTTTCGTCTTATTCCGTATTGGACTGATGACCAAGCCAGGAACAGCCGAGTTAGGCAGGCTGGTCTACTGGGTTGCCCTGCCGTGCATTCTCTTCGCTAAATTATCAACAGGTGATCAGCTCGATCCGCCATGGACCGGTCTGATTATTGCCGTCATTGCCTATGGTGCTTCGGTAATTTTGGTTTTATTGACCACGCGATCTCAAGAAGCGGCATTACGTGGCAGCTTGGCGACGATCTCGTATCGCTCCAATAGCACCTTCGTCGGATTACCGGTTGCGATGATGCTCATTCATAACGGCATCTGCGACCAGGCCTTTGAATCGTATTTTTTATTATTCTTAGCCTGCACCGTGCCGCTGTTTAATGTCTATTCGGTTATTGGTTTTTTAATGCCACATCATGGACTTGATAAATCAGCAATGAAAAAAGTCGGCGTCGGCTTAATGAAAAATCCTTTAATTCTTTCCTGCGCCCTCGGCATTGTCTTTTCACAACTTGGTTGGGGTAAGGCGTTACAGGATAATGTCATTATGCGCAGCATCGACTTGATTGGGCAATCAGCCATTCCTTTGGCTTTAATTATGGCCGGTGCATCAATACGCCTTGAAACGCTGCGCAGCGGTAATGTCCATTTTTGGTTTTGGAATGTTTGGAAAATGATTTTATTACCACTCATTGTGTATTTTATCTGCGTGCTATGCCAAGTGGATCAAAACACCATGATGGCTCTCATCATTATCAGCGCTGCACCAGGCGCAGTCGCAGCCGTGCCAATGGCACAAGAACTTGGTGGCGATGAAGAATTATCTGCTTGCTCAGTCGTGCTGACAACGTTAATAAGCCCACTCTCTTTAGTCGGCTTTTTATTATTAGCGAGTTATTATTAAGATGGCTGATCTGCGCGAAGTACAATTGGACGGCTTAATTGCACCAACCCATCATTACGGTGCCTTGAGCTTTGGTAATAAAGCAAGTATGCGTCATGCAGGGGCATTGAGCAAACCCCGTGCCGCTGCGCATCAGGCTTTAGATAAAATGGCCCACGTCATGCGCCTTGGCGTTACGCAATGTGTCTTACCACCTTTACTACGTCCAGATCTAGACTTTTTACGTGGCTGTGGTTTTGAAGGCGATGCGGCAGCAATTATGCAAGCATGTGCACATGACGATCCACATTTATTATCGCTCGCACAATCGTGCGCCTTTACCTGGACAGCAAATTGCGCCACCGTCATACCGTCGACGGATAGCAATGATCGAAAATGTCATTTTGTCCCGGCTAATTTATTAACGACACCACATCGCGCCTTAGAAGGGCACGCACGCTATCAGATGCTCAATGCTATTTTTAAAGATAACGATCAATTTATTATTCATGAGCCATTACCGATGACCCCGGCCCTCGCTGATGAGGGCGCGGCTAATCATCATCGTTGTTATAATCCACAGACCGAAGACTTTGCCCATATTTTTGTTCACAGCAGCGCCCATGGCATGCCCAAAAATTTACGTCCACAAAAATACCCTGGTCGTCAAAGTAAAGAAGCACAAATAAGCGTTAGCCGACTCGGACACATTAAAAAAGGACACAGCTTATTAATTACCCAAGAGCCACGCGCTATTGATGCTGGTGCTTTTCACAACGATGTAGTCTTTGCCGGCTGTAACACGCATATTTTATTACATGAACAAGCACTCATCGACCAACAGCATTTTATTTCCGCCGTTGAATCGCTGGTGCCAGACATGCATATACGTGTTGTGTCTAAACGCGATTTGAGTTTAGACGAAGCAGTCTCCTGTTACTTATTTAACGGACAATTTTTAAGTACCGACAATGGCATCCATTTGCTCTTACCGCAGCAATGCCAGGCAAAACGTCCCAAACGCGTTGTCGACCAACTCTTAAAAGATGATTTTATCCAAGCAGTGGATTATTTGGACCTCAGCCAAAGCATGATGGGCGGTGGCGGACCCGCATGCCTGCGTTTACGCATACCGCTTTTGTCAGAAGAAATCGACGCACTACCACAAAGCATTGTCCTTACTGAAGATAAATTGCAGCAATTGAAACAATGGGTTGATGCACATTTTCGCGACGAACTGAGTACCGATGATTTAGCCGATCCGCAATTATATAGTGAAAGCAAAACCGCCCTGGATGCGTTGACACAATTACTCGGCACTAGCTCACTCTACGCTTTTCAAGCGTAAACA
>JANQLF010000054.1 GCA_028280785.1 Planctomycetota bacterium | reverse complement strand
TTGATCTAAGGCCGCAGGAAACTGAATAATCATTTGCATCGCCATTATTCATCCCCTCGAATACGCACCCAATGATCTTCAGTTTCGCCGAGCTGCACTTCCGTTAAGACCATGCCGTTTTCTTTGAGCGGTGCTTCGATCGTATTCCAAATAGTTTGCGCAATATTTTCCATAGTCGTGACCATGTCTGCAAATAACGGTAAATCATTCAGACATTGATGCTCACATTTATCAACCACATGCTCATCAACTAAGGCCTTTAAATCCATCACATTGCAAAAGAAGCCAGTCTTCGGATCAACCGTCCCTTTCACCGTCACTTCGAGCAAGTAATTATGACCATGTAAATTTTCACATAAGCCATAATGCTGCTCATTTGCTGCAGCATCTAATGCATCACTGTGCAAGCGATGGGAAGCGCTAAAACGAAAACGACGAGTTAAATACGGCATCGCAAAATGCTAGGAGCACATTGAAACTGAACAAGTTACTTTACCTCAGCGCTATTGCTGGGTTTGCCAGTCGATTTGATCCGCAAATTGCACCGATTCCAAGCACAGTCCCTTTGCCGGCGCTTGGAAATTACTTGCCGATGATTTCTGCCCTGCCAAAGCCTGCTGAAATGCTTCCACTGATGATTGCTCGGTGACCGTGGCTAACATCGCGCCGACCAGGCTGCGTACTAAGTGATAGGTAAAGCCACGACCCTCAACAAAGCACAGCAGTTGATCTCCTCGTTGTTCCCAGCGCACTGAAGTAATATCACGTACATAGTCTTCACGTGCATCGCTGCTCCGCGAAAATGCTGACCAATCCCGCTCACCAGGTACACATGCCGCTAAGTTTTGCAGTGCATCACTATCCAATTTACCGGGAGCGCGCCAACTATAACGATCACGCAACGGACTGCGCACCGCACCAATATCCAGTTCATATCGATAGGTTTTTGAAATGGCATCATGACAGGCATGCCAATCAGCACGCACTAATGCCGCTGCTCGACAGGCCACATCACTTGGCAACTGACCATTTAAGGCATGCACCAACTCATCGAGCTGCCAATCACGCGCACAATCAACATGGGCAACCTGGCCCTCGGCGTGGACACCAGCATCAGTTCGCGAGCTCCCTAAGACTTCGGCAGATGCTTCACCCATACGCTGAAATGCTTCATCACAAATCTGAGCAACACTGCGTTGCTGCGGCTGACGCCACCAACCACAGAAGTCTGTACCATCGTAAGCTAAACGCAGAGCGAATCGAGGCATAGTCTGACGCTATCCCACAGCTTGAGCAGACAAGCTCGCTCCTACCCTATTGGTCATGACCACAGCTGTTTATGTAGCCGGTGACGTACATTTATTAGAGCCGGCGGGTCCGTTCTTGGATTTTTTGGATTTATTAAGTAGCAAAGAACCAGCACGCTTGGTTATTCTCGGCGACCTTTTTGATTATTGGCTCGAAACCGATCATAACGCAAAACAATTTACCGCAGTCTTCGAACGCTTTCAAACGTTGCGCAAACGCAAATGGCAGATCGATATTGTACTAGGTAATCGTGAATTTTCAGCCGGTCCACGACTTAACGCTGAATGCGGCGCGCGTAGCCACTGGCCATCACTCGACATGCGCATCGGCCAGCAATACATTCGTGTCGTTCATGGCGACCGTCTCTGTTATGACCCCAGCTATCATATGATGGCAGCCATTTTACGCGGTTTTTGGGGCCAAGGACTCTATCATTGTGTTCCGGATTGGGTACATCGGCCGTTTGTCAATATTATTCGCTCAATAAGCAAGGGCTCATCCAAAAAACCAAAAGCCGTTTCGAAATTACAATCTATTTTTCTCGATCCGCGTCGAATCAGAGCTCATAAACGCTATTGTCAAACCTTAATTGCTGGACATGTCCACCAAGAGCGCCATCAATTCATTGATGGCCTTGAATTTTTTATTGTTGGCGATTGGCAAGGGAATAAAGGACATTGGATTGAAATTGATGAAAATGGAAAATCAAAGCAATGTTCAAAAATATTTACACCTGACTAGCACGCCACTCGCGTGGGCTTTGTCCATGCTCACGTTTAAAAATGCGACCGAAGACTGTTGGATCGGGGTGCCCCACCATCGCGGCAATAGTGGTAATCGATAATTGACTATTTTTGAGTAAATCGCGAGCGCTTGCCATGCGTGCATCGGTTAAAAAACGCAATGGTGTTATACCGCGTAATTGTTTATAGACGTCGTGAAAACGCGATGGACTGAATCCTGCAACTTGGGCAAATTCAGCTACACCAAAATCAGCATCAAGTGAAGCTAGGGCAATGCGTTCAGCATCAGTAATTTTATCCTGTGCATCTCGTTGCGGCTGCTGTGCTGCTGCATCAACAAATAACAACATCGCTTCACTGATGAGGTGATTAGCTCTTACACGATCAATCTGAACCGATGACTTAAATAAATCACTAATTTCAACAACATATTGCGCCATTCTCGTTTTTATGCTGTCAGGAATTAACAATGGCAATTCCTGCCCATAAATTTCTTGTGGACCTGGTTGCAAAAATGCATTTTGTGCTTTATCGAATTTTAATTGATTACATGGAGCAATAGGTGCTTCGTCGCGATGCTTGTTATAGATTAAATCAAAATGCACCCAGTAGGGATGACTCCAATCATGACAGCCCTTATTGGTTATTTTATTTGGCGGTAATAAATACATATCACCAGGACTCAGGTCGTGATACTCATCGCCGACCGAAACCCACTCGCTCCCTTCAGCCACATAAATCATCAGGTAATCGGTCAATATCCGATCAGGAAAACTCCATGGCTTGGGACGATGGGCATGGCCAGCCACTCGTATGTATGGACAATAGGCTGCATCCAAACTAAGCATACAGGAGAAATTATCGATTTTAGATGGAGAACAAGTCGAATGCACTCTTAGAGAAAGACCTATACTCATACACATGGAATTCAAAAAACTCGTATTAAACGTTATGATCGGTGGAAAAATTGCCGAAGTGCTTGATCAGCACCAGCAACTCGGCCTTCACGATCTCGATATCAAAATGGATTGGTCAGGATCTATGATCGAATCCTCTACTGCTGCAATCGTTGCCGACATCGCAGCAGGCATGCAGCAACGCAGCCTTTCCACGTGGTGCTTATCGAGCTGCATCGGCAACTGTCGCGGTGATAGTGATGATGCCTACATCGCCGAGCAAGATCGCCTGCTTAATCAACTGATTACATTTGCGCAGACGCTAAAACCACGCTTTATCCGATTAATACTGCCGCGCGGTGATGCTTCGACTGTTAATGATCAACGCATCATTGAAGCCTATCATCGCTGGTGCACACAAATTATCGACGCTGGTTATCAAGTGCTGATTGAAAATGAAATTGGTGGCTCGATTGGTCGTGATCCTGCACTGGTTAAAGCATTTTTTGAAAATATTAATGCTAACGATCAGATTAAATATATTTGGGACATCGCTAACCAATGGCAGGAAGGCCGTTATCCAAGTCTCGCAGATTATGACACGCTTCGTGACATTATCGGCCTCCTTCACGTTAAAGGTGGTCAGTGGAATAATGCTGATGATAAAGTGTATGCATGGAAATCGCATTTAGATGACAGCGATTGGCCAGTTGCTGAGCTCTGTCGTGCTGCACTCGCCGACGGCCTCGAAGCCATTTGCATTAATCCGCCGCACGGGCAAGCACCCGATAACTGGTCGTATTCGCTCGAAAAAGACCTCACATTTTTAGATCAATTACAGGAACTTTCACATGTCTAAAATATACAACATTGCGTTAGTTGGCGTTGGTTTTCATGCCACCACCACCCTACTCCCCACCTTAATTCATCTACCGGTGCGTTTAGCTGCTGTCGTTGACCGCGACGAGGAACGCGCTAACGCCGTTGCCCATCAATTTGGCTGCAAGGCTTACAGCGATACACAACAATGTTATCAAGCAGAAAACTTAGACGCGGTATTATTATGCGTTGGGCAAAAACAGCATCCCACATTAATTGCTGAAGCACTCAGTGCGGATTTACATGTCTGGGCAGAAAAACCTGCCGCTGAAAATGTCGAAGCCCTCGATGTAATTTTTCCACAAGTAAACGCATCAAATAAAATTGCCATGGTCGGTTACAAAAAAGCTTTCATGCCTGCTGTTGATAAAATTAAAGAAATCATGGCACGCGAAGACACTGGTGCGTTTCACCATTTAGTCGCTCAATATCCGGTGGGTATTCCAGGTGCGTGGCTGGCTAATTCTTGCCATCCCCTCGCTTGCATTTTAGCCTGCGCCGGTCCGGTAGACCGCTTGCGCCTACATCTCGGCAAGCATGGCGGCGGTACGCTGTCGCTACAATTTAAAGATGGTGGCATTGGCACGCTGATCATGGCCAACAAGACTAAAGGCCTCAGCGAGCGTTATCAAATTTTCTGCGAAGGCGCACAAATTGATTTAGAAGACGGTAATCGTCTGGCATGGCATCGCGGTGGACGGGGTGGAAAGAACAACAAGTGGATCGGCGAAGGCGACGACCACGGCAGCATCACTTGGGAAGTGCAAAATTGCTATGCCCGACCGGATAATCGCCTCGAAGTCACGCAGGGATTCCACCACGAATTGGCCGGCTTTTTCGAAGCTATCGAGACTGATACCAAGCCACAACTCGGTGGCATCGCCTTTGCGCGTGCCTTAACCGAGATCTACCAATTGGTTGCAGAAAACGCTGATTCTGATGCGTGGTTAGACTGCAGATCTGCCGACTGGCGTGTTCCTGTCGAGCAATTAGCAACAGTGTAATCCCATACACCGCCCAATCAGCGCCTATCCGTAATTACTCGATTGACCAAAGCACCTTTTCCTGAGGCTACAGCTCACCTTGGGGGGAGGGCCTCGGTCCTGAGAGTTTGCTACATTGAGATGGAGCAAAGACCCCTTGCACCTGATCCAGTTCATACTGGCGTAGGAACAAGGAGCGGCCATGAGCGCGCAGATTCCTAATCAAGAAACCCGCATAACCACTGATCCCTTTCCGGCTTCACACAAAGTGTACGCCGAAGGCACGCTGCACCCGGAAATTCGCGTACCAATGCGCGAAATTACCTTGAGCCCAACTGATATTAATGGGCAGAAGCACGACAACGCGCCAATCACCGTTTATGATACCTCTGGTCCGTACACCGACAGCAATGTCGACATCGATGTGCACAAGGGCTTGGATATTTCACAACGCCGTGCCTGGATCGAAAAACGTGGTGACACGGAAAGTTACGACGGCCGCGTGGTTAAACCCGAAGATAATGGCAAAGGCGATGCCCTTGCTGCGCAATTTCCTGTACAGCATCAACCTTTACGTGCCAAAACCGGGAAAAATGTTTCACAATTACACTATGCGCGCCAAGGCATCATTACTCCAGAAATGGAATACATCGCGATTCGCGAAAACCAATTGCGTTCAAGCGCAGGACTCAGTGAAAATGCTGAACGCGATAAACGCTTAGCCGGTCATTCCTTTGGTGCTAACACACCACTCGAAATTACACCTGAATTTGTCCGCGACGAAATTGCCCGCGGCCGCGCGATTATCCCTGCCAATATTAATCATCCAGAACTCGAACCGATGATTATCGGGCGTAATTTTTTAGTTAAAATTAATGCCAATATCGGAAACTCAGCCGTCAGCTCATCTATCGAAGAAGAAGTTGAAAAACTGGTTTGGGCCATTCGTTGGGGTGGCGACACGGTCATGGATTTATCGACCGGTAATAATATTCACAACACCCGCGAATGGATTATTCGTAATTCACCAGTTCCGATCGGCACCGTGCCTATTTATCAAGCTTTGGAAAAAGTTGGCGGTAAAGCTGAAGAATTAACTTATGATATTTTCCGCGATACTTTAATCGAACAAGCTGAACAAGGCGTTGATTACTTCACCATTCACGCTGGTGTTTTATTGCGCTATGTTCCCCTCACTGCTTCACGTGTCACTGGAATCGTTTCTCGTGGTGGATCAATTATGGCCAAGTGGTGTCTTGCCCACCACAAAGAAAATTTCTTATACGAAAATTTCGAAGACATCTGCGAAATCATGAAAGCCTATGACGTCAGCTTCTCACTTGGTGATGGCTTACGCCCAGGTTCTGGTGCCGATGCTAATGATGAAGCGCAATTCGGTGAATTACAAACTCTCGGTGAATTAACCCAAGTCGCTTGGAAGCACGATGTGCAAACCATGATTGAAGGCCCCGGTCACGTACCGATGCATTTAATCAAAGAAAACATGGACAAGCAATTATACGCCTGTGATGAAGCACCTTTTTATACACTCGGGCCACTGACCACTGACATTGCACCAGGCTACGATCATTTTACCTCTGGTATTGGTGCAGCGATGATCGGTTGGTATGGCTGCGCTATGCTGTGTTACGTCACACCAAAAGAACATCTCGGTTTACCTGATCGCGATGATGTTAAAGAAGGCGTTATTACCTATAAAATTGCTGCACATGCTGCTGATGTGGCTAAAGGCCATCCCGGCGCTCGCGTCCGCGATGATGCACTTTCCAAAGCGCGCTTCGAATTCCGTTGGGACGATCAATTTAATTTAGCTTTAGATCCCGATACCGCGCGCGCATTCCACGACGAAACATTACCCGCCGAAGGCGCCAAAGTAGCGCATTTCTGTTCCATGTGCGGACCGAAGTTTTGTTCTATGGAAATTACTCAGCAAGTTCGTGATTATGCCGCCGAACACGGCTATAAAGTCGAGCAAGCCACAGAACAAGGCATGGCGGAAAAATCAAAAGAATTTGATGAGCAAGGTAAAGAAATTTATACCTAAAATAAATGCTCTTCAGAACGCATTAAGCTTCTTTTGTAATTAGCCTACCTTTAGATCAGCAACGGTTATCAATTTATCATGTGCTGCATCCCAAAGGATATATTTGCTGCATTTTGGGATATCACGGATACGCAAAACAGTTACATCCGTAAGCAAATGGGCATTGGCCCGATGGCAGGCAGCAAGACGATAATTCGGGATATGCGCGCTGATATGATGAATATTGTGATAACCAATATCGGCAGTGAACCAATTAAAGATTGCTGGTAATTTGAAATAGCTCGACCCCTCTAATGCGCCTTTGAGATAATCCCAATCTTTGTCACCGTGCGCATAAGAATCCTCAAAATTATGCTGAATATAAAAGATGCAGATAAAGACAGCAGCAGTAAGCATCATCACTGGTGCATAGAGTGCCCAAAAGAAAGCGTGACCCATTAACTCACCACACAAATACCACCCGCCTATGACTAAAATATTATTAAAGAAAATATCGATGAATTCGCCTCGCGTATACCAAAATTTAGATTCACATGCGATGACACGACGCCACTGACCGCTGCAAAGCCACACAAGCGCACAGGGAATAAATGTCAGCAGTCCAAACAGCAATTGCAAACGCGGCTTTACGATCAAATAAAGAAAGCCACCTGGAAGCAGCATCACTGGGTGGCGTAACATAACATACAACTTTTGGCGTAATGGACTCAGGGCTTCGAACTGCTCAACACTTAAGACAGCGGCTGGGCCGCGATAGCGCTCCCAATTACCATTATGTTTATGATGATAAGCATGTCCGCGTGACCACGGATACTGCGGCAATGCATTCAGGACACCGAGAAGAAATCCAAAAATGCGGTTAACTAACACGCTCCCAAACAACGAAAAATGGCCGCAATCGTGCATTAACGAAAAAGAGCGCAATAGAAATAAAGACATTAATCCAGCTATAGGCAAAAGAAGCCACGGCATGGTGTCACGCAGGATAAATGCCGCATACCACAAGCCAAAATAAGGCAACACAACACTTAGGATTTGCCCTATGGCAATAAGACTACTCTTATTGGTATAGGACTTTAGGTCAAAATCAGAGCGTTTTACGATTGCTTCGTTCACGGATTAGATGGTCTCATCTTTCTGATACACACAAGTGTAATCCAACGCTAATAGGTCTATTAACGTCATTTCTACGGCACTGATTTCACCTCGCTGTTTCCTCTAGAGTCCGAGCGTGTTGACTTATGGCAGCGGTTCTCGAAACGACGTTACCAAACCTGCCTCGTCGAAATAAACAACGTGTGCCTTGTCGGAGGCACCGCCGAATAGCGTTACACCATCGGAATAGGTATATTCCCAATAGAGTGTCTTCGACGAAGCACCTGAACCCTCGACGGTCTCTACACCAGGATCTCCCAACAGCGCTCTCACCTCAGCTTCGGTAAGTCCTACTTTTAATTGAGCCCATGCACCAGCTTTAGGTGGATCTAATGGCCCCGGCTCAAAGACAGTCGAAGCAAAATAGTAACTCGTAAAAAAGAATATCGCCCATACTAATAACAGCACACAAAAAACACTGCCAATAATTATTGTTATTTTTTGAACTAAGGTTTTATCGCTCATGCATGCCACTCATAATGAATATAAAAGCAAGAATCATTCTTTAATAAACCAATGAGAACATCAATTAATTTACACATCGGCGCAAGTTCTTCTTCAGTTGGTGGCTTATCAGATGCAACAGCAATATCCTTATAGCGATCTTCGAAATCCCAATTTAAATCCTGCCACGTCAAGCATTCTAAATCACTGATGATCTCAGCCGAGACCTCTTTCATCCATTCATCTTCCGGTGCTTCATTAATCATCCTAGTCAACGTAGGATACTTCTCATATTTTTTCTGCCCGTGAATAATGGATCCAAAAATTGTATCAAATTGTCCAAGGTCTATTAAGACTGCGTGCACACCACAAACAATAGTCAACAGATACCCTGTTGTATATTCCCCAGGACCAGGGGTTTCCATCATCCATTGATAGTGCAGCGGTGGATCTGCATTCAAAAAACCACCGTATCCATGCGATACGCCGAAATCACGATCTATCTTGTCGTCATTCATGAATTCTGTTATCTATTCAAACAATTTTATGTTAATTTTCTTATGACATAAAAAGCAAAGATCAAAGCAATGATCAGCAATACATTAATATAAATCTTCCACTTGTCTGATCTTTTAACAAATTTGCCGACTAGACACATTAGTATACCAAGACCAGCTAAGGCCATTCCAGTAAAACCAATCTTGCCAAGGAATTCGCGTGGAATTGAATTACGGAAAAACAACGCACCAAAAAAACATACGTAGCCGATGGTGACAATAACAGCTGAGACCATATTCCATAGATCCCATCGTTGACGTTGTTTTTCAATTTTCCGGTCTAATTCCTGGCGCTCTTCTTTACGTCGCTTTTCACGAGCCTCACGTCTTTCTGTATTCATATACCGAAGTATACTAATTCAGTAAGGATTTACAATATTTAAGATAATCCCATTATTATTGGAAGAGGCTACAATTACGGTACGAATTTCAGCGTCCGCAAACCACGCTGCTCTGGATCACCCGCAGGCAATTCTTTAACAATTACCAATTCTGATTGATCCGTATTGGCTTCTAAACAAGCCTGACTTAAGACGGCAAACATCGCCTGGTCCCAAATCGGCATAGTTTTAGTCGTATAGGTGACGCGTTCGCGTATGCGTTTGCCAATACTTGATTGTAATGCATCTAAATCGGCCAAGCGAATGCTGGTCCACTGGCGCGCTAATTGTTCATCAAGTAAATAAAGCTGTCCTGGAAAATTATTGCAGACATAATTAAAGGCTTCTTCACCATCGTCTCGTGCACTAACCCAACCACCCTTACGTTGGCGGGCTAAATTAGCCAGGACACAGCGCTGCGCTGTATCGGGATATTGTTTTATTAATGCTGCACTGACGGCTTGATAAGACCCTAAATTGGCAATGGCAATGCGTCCTTCATTCGCTTGAGCAAATGCATGCAGCACATCAACAGCGGGCACATCAACTGTGGCATCAAGATTAATACCCGTTGCACCACGGTGCACCGGTATATCTGGATACCCGATTGCTTCGAGTGTTTGTTTTATTTCTGTATGCACGACATCGACATCTTGGTTATAAGGTACACTACCGGCCGTAGCGATTATACCACAAAGTGTGAAACTTGGATCACGAAGAATTGCAATCACCGCCAAATAATCATCATAAGACATGAAATCGGTGATAATAAATAAATTCTGTTTGCGTAATGGGATAGCCTGTGGCGCAGCAAAGCGCTGAAAGCGTACGCGGCTCGGTGCATGAATAGTCAAGGTCTCGCTCGCTGACTCGACATCAACACTGCCCTCAGTTAAATTGATGACGCTTTGTGCATGCTCCTGATATAAACGAAATGCTGTACCGCGAACCAACACACTACCTTCTGCAGTTGAAAAGACGTATGGACGCTGGCGTTCTTTTTCAATAACAGCTTGCAATTCACCTGACTTTAAATTGACGTTTATTTTTTCTGCATCTTCTTGCCACTGAACCTGCGCCGCATCATTAAAATGAATGTGACTGCCGTCAGCAAATGCATGTGAGTGGGAATAGCCTGCATGTGTTGGCGCAGGGCTCTGATTAAATAATTGATAAGCAACACTAACCAGTAGTACCGCTGCAATGGCAAAACCTGCCGTGACAAGGCGTTGTCGACGCTTAATCCGCAGCATTAACCCTGCGGTAAACGCTGGGCCGTCTTCTTCATAATCGATGCGTTGTTGTACTGATTCGGCAAATACTGCTGCGTCCTGATTCGCGGTTTGGCGAATTAATTCATCGCATTCTAATAATTGCCGTAATTCACCAGCATTAATTTCTTCAGTATCAATGACTGACTGTAATTCCTCATCAGTTATTTCGCCGTCAATAATGCGCGACAGCAATACACCATCTGTTTGAGCATTAGTCACGATAACGACTCCGCAGGACCCTGCATGCGTCGTTCAATACAATCACGTAAGCGCAAACGCAAACGCGAGAGTCGCTTGCGAATACTCGCCGCCTTCATCCCTAATTGTTCGCCAATAATCTGCGCATCTTGTTCTTCCGCATAATGCAATTTGATTAATTGCTGTTGTTGTTCATCTAAATGAGCCAAACATAAACGAATGGCCTCAAGACGCTGATCGTCGTTTTGTTCGTGTATTTCTTGTTTGACTAATATTTTTCCAAGACCTTCATGTAATAAGCGCGAACGACGCGCGTGTTTGCGTGCCTCATTAAGGATAATGTTGCGCGCAATTCCACGCAGCCAGGTTGCACCACTGGCACGTGCTGGGTCAAATTCTTTGAATCGTTTGTAGGCAACCAAAAAACATTCCTGCGCTACATCATCTACAAAATCCGGTTTAACCGCAGAACCCCGCACATAGATGCGCAGGGCTGCTTGGTGGGCTAAAACAAATTCTGTAAATGACTGTTTATCGACCATAATGTTAATTAATACACAACCTCGTAGTAGACCGTTTTACTCGTTTCACCATCAATGGTAAAGCTGTTATTTTTTACTGGGATAGTCTTATCAGTACGTACACCGTTGTGATCACAGATATACACCGTTGGCTTGCCCGATCGCTTAATGGTGAATTCAGCCTTCATCGGCTCCATCAGCACCGGACCCTTACCTTTTGAGCGCATCTTGCCTTGGCCATCGTAGCTCATGCCGGTATTATGGGCGCGAGCCACTGCAACGATTAATAAGCGCTTATCCTTGGCAATCGTCCCCTTTTGACTGCGCGCGGTCAAATACAATGCGCCGTATTTAGAATGAGTCTTAATACTTACTTTACCAAGTTCATGCTCTTTTCCTTGAGCAAAGCCAACCACTGCCTTGGTCGCATCGGTGTTAATGGTAAAATAGGAATCATTTTGTTTTTTACTGGCGAACCAATGCAACTCCTCAGTGGCACTTTGAATCGCACCGTATTTCATGTGATCTTTAGCACTGTGGGCTTTGGTATCTTTATACGAATCCGTATAGTTAACCGCTACACGCGAAACCAATAACATTTCAGCAGGAATTTTATCAGAGGTAAATGATTTAATATCGTAGGCTTGCTGTGTTTTATCCTCAAAACTAATTTTTGCTTTTGCCAAGGACGGATAATGCACATTTAAATGAATCGTGTCTTTTGAAGTGGCAATATCATTGCGGCGTACATGGCGAGCAATAGCGGGGAAAGCGGCGAATACTTGCGGTGCGGTAACGTCCCATTGGTCGCGACCGACTTGGCTACTGTATTTACCATCGTCTGAGTTTTGGAACATATAACTGATGTCCCAATCTTGCAAACCCATGCCGTAAGCACCAATAATAGCTGGACCTTCTACACCCCATTGATTTGGGAAAACGTGAATCCATTCAGACAATGAAAAAGGACGATCAGCAACTTGCTGCATACCTGATGAGATCATACCACCACCGGGCACATCCATCATCGAACTACTGGTGCGTTTACCGCCAAAATAATTATGTCGATCGATTAAACCAATTTCACGGTCCGAATAGAGATTGTAATAATGACTGGAAGCGCGACCGGCTTGCCAGTTCGATGCCATTAATTCACCATCATAACCTGCCTTGCGAATCGCTTTGCTATAACGCTCATAATAGGCATTTTGTAATTCACATAAGAATTCGGCTGAGTCTAATAAACGTGGTGCTTTACCTTTTTGCGAACCCTGAATTTGAACGGGATCCCAATACCACGGTGCACCAACCGGCAGCACTGATTTATCAGCAAAGCTTTCGTTGGTGAACTTTTCATAGGTAAATTTATTGAGACCACCATTACCCCAACGTTTGGTAATCGCCTCTTCAGAGCCGTACTTTTTCAGCACCCACTCAGTAAATAATTTGCCAGCCATTTTACGCATGGTTGGACGTTTTTGCATATGTCCCATTAAACCACCAAACAAAGCACTCTCTTCATTAACCAATTCAACCAGCATAATTGCTGGATCTTTTGCATAGGTCATGCCGGTGTATGGGTTTTTATGTTTTAATAAATTAATCGTTTGCTTGATCTGCATGTCCTGCAATTCAGGACTTAAAAAGATTGCTGCACCACCGGTTTTTAATCGTTTATTGCCGCTTGGCTTACCACCAAATTCACGGGCATAGGGAATATTATCATAATCTTCTGCAGCGATACTCAGACTGCCAAAGGTTGGTGAAAGTTTCACAAAAATGCCGCGCTTTTTCAATGCAGCGACAAAATAATCCATACGATCCAACGCTGCTTTATCAAATTCAGTCGAACTGCCTTGTCTTAAAATTCCTGCCCAACCAGAACCATCGGCATATTTATGCAAGCGCACTGAATTCACACCGTTCTTGGCATAAAAATCTGCGCGTAAATCAGCTACATTTTTCGGTGGCGCACAACCACGATCGAAGCAAACATTTAAACCCCAAATTTTAATTGGCTTTCCATCATAGGTCAGTGCATCATCTTTACGTTTAATCCGACCCTCACTGCCAGCGGCTTTAGTTTGCCAATCTGACATGTCGATGGCACTCTCAGTTTTGTAATCAGTCGTGGCTCGCCATTGGAACCAATCGGCTTTCGAGTCTTCAGCCATGAGGCAGGTCGCTCCGGCAACTAAGAGTAAAGTGGTGATGATCTTCATGCTACACTCCAATAGATGTATATGTCTACCTATCTATTGTCATGAGCTTGGTAAACGTGACCAAAAATTGTAATCACTTCATAAGCAACTGAAATTACAATACTTAGTTTCAATCCCAATTCCGTGGTGGTGGCTTCTTCCCCTGGAAGGTTCCGGGAACGTGCTTTTGACCCCAGGTCACGGCGGCCTGCATCATTGGGCCCAGATCTTTACCCTTTTTGGTCACCATATATTTGTAGCGCACTGGGTTTTCCTGGTAGGGCTTCTTGGCAATGATCCCTAGTTCTTCCAAACGCTGCAAGCGATTGCTCAAGGTATTAGTCGAAATGCCCTCTGGAGATTGCTCTAGCTGCTTAAATGTCTCTGCTCCAAAAAATAATAAATCCCGCAACACCAGTAAGGTCCACTTATCACCCAAGATATCCAATGCCCCAGCTAATGGGCACTCAGAACGTAATTGTGGTTTTTTAGCCATATCGTTCATAGAATATTAACAAGCAATAGTCACTTGCAAAGTTGAAGTTACTGCCTAGCCTCACTAACTTCAATTATTGAAGTTACTATTTTAAAGGAACACATCATGCATCCCATGGTCGCAGCCTTCATCGGCGAATTGGAAATGGAAACACCAAAAACCCAAGAACTCATCGAGCGTATTCCCAATGACAAGCTCGAATGGAAACCACACGAGAAATCATTCACCCTTGGCCAATTGGCATTTCACATCGCCAATACACCAGGTGGCGTCACCCAAATGATTCAGGCAGATACCTTAGATGCCAAAGATATGGAATTCACGTCCCCACAACCTGAGTCGAAGCAACAGATCTTAGATGCCTTGCAAGAAAATATGAGCACATTTAAGAATAACATTGAATCATTTGATGACGAAGCTTTAAACACCGAATGGACCTTTACTAAAGATGGCGAAGTAAAGTTTGGCGCACCTAAAATTGGTATTCTACGTGCCATTGTGTGTAATCACATTTATCACCATCGCGGACAACTCGACGTGTATTTACGTTTACTTGATGTTCCGCTGCCATCGGTCTATGGACCAAGCGCCGACGAAAATCCATTTGCGTAACAATCATTCGTAAACATGTCTACGAATGCATGCTCTTATTCGTTCATTAAATAGGCACTGTTCTATAATCTGAACATTTACTAGTGTAATTCAGGTCTACTATCTCGCTCATGAAAACATTAATCTCCCTCATTGCTCTATCCTTCACCATCGCCTACGTCCAGGCAAGCGAATATGCTCCCGTAGATTGGCCGCAATTAAATGGGCCCAATCAATGCGAGCCTAATATCGCTGATGCTACATGGCTGAAAGAATGGAAAGCCAAACAGTTATGGAAAACAAATATTGGCACAGGCTTTAGCTCCATCGCTGTTGTTGGTGACAATGTTTTAAGCATGGGCAATACTAACAATACCGATCATGTCATCTGCTTATCAGCAAAAGATGGCAGTGAAAAATGGCGGCACAGTTATCCGTGCAAATTAAATCCACGGATGTACAAAGGTGGTCCGAATGCTACGCCAACGATCATTGGCAAAGACGTATTCACCCTCAGCCGTGAAGGCCATGTCTTTTGTTTAGGATTAACAGACGGCTCGGTTAAATGGAAGCGCAACCTAGTACAGGAAGAAGGCGTTGCGCTCCCTGGATTCGGTTTGTCTGGTTCACCTTTAGTGATTGATGATGTGGTGTATTTAAATGCCGGTGGCGCTGGCATTGCCCTGAATGCGAAAACCGGTGGCACTCATTGGATAAATAACAAAAGCAAAGCAGGTTATGCAAGTCCAATCCCATTTAAAAAGAACAGTATTCTGATTTACAGTGAAAAAGATGTTTTATGCCTGAATAAAAAAGACGGCAAAGAGCAATGGTCATTCCCATGGAAAACGCAATACGGCATTAATTCACCAACACCTCTCGTTAATGGTGATCAAATCTTAATCTGCTCTGGCTACGGCAAAGGCAGTGCGCTCATCGACGTATCCAGCGGCTCTGCCCAAGAAGTATGGAAGAATAAAGTTTTTGAATGTCAAATGAGCGGACCGATACGCATTGGCGATTATGCCTATGGCGTTGCTGCCTATCGATCAAAGCCAGGCGAATTGCGCTGTGTAGAATGGAAAACCGGTAAGCAAATTTGGGCACACGGTGGTTTTGGCCACGGCAGTTTATTTGCACTTGGCAATAAATTAGTCGTCCTATCCGAAAAAGGTCAATTAGTTTTAGTCGAAGCTAATCCAAATGCTTATAAAGAGCTTGGTCGACAAAAGATTTTGAACGACATATGTTGGGCTCCACCAACTATTGCCAATGGTAAAGTCTACGCCCGCGATGCCATT
Organism: Planctomycetota bacterium; assembly: GCA_028280785.1. Taxonomy (GTDB): domain Bacteria; phylum Planctomycetota; class UBA11346; order UBA11346; family UBA11346; genus JANQLF01. The sequence goes on along the minus strand of JANQLF010000054.1, from coordinate 23,712 downwards.
GGTGAACTAGTGTGTATTCAAATGTATTAACACATACATGCATCTTTTACTCCATAAAAACCAAATGCTCATTGATTAATTGGGTATTTGGTTTTTTCTTACCCATTTTCTACCAGACTTTGATCTATTTGTCATAATTCTTTGAGCACATCTTTACTGCCCAGTGAGCATGGATAATCTTATGCGCGTACACCTAGGAAACGCATATGGCAGACAAACCATTAAATCTGATATTTCTAACCTGCGATGAATTACGCGGCGCTGCCGTTGGTTTTCTTGGCAATAAAGATTGCAAAACGCCCTGCCTCGATGCGTTTGCTGAAGATGCCACGGTTTTTCCAAATCATTTTACCGTACATGGAAAATGCGTGCCGAGTCGCATCGCCATGGTTACCGGTCGTTACACCCACACAGATGGCTTCCGCACCATCAATCAACATCTCACAGAAGATCAACCGAACATGATGCGCTTTCTCCGCGCCAATGGTTATGAAACTTCAATATTCGGCATTAATCACATGTACGAGACCTTATTCGATAATCATAATGCCCATGAGGGCTACGCTGATTATCACAGCTTTATCGATGGCCCCTTACATGACATGGCGCAGTTGGATCGCGCAGTACCTAAACCAGGGCCAGATGCACGTCAACCCTCTCCTGAACTAGAAGGCTACCCTTTCAGAGCACCTTACCGCATCGAAGACAAAATCGGTGGCTTCTCAGATGATAATCGTACTGAGCAGGTCTTGTATTATTTACGTGAATTACGTGATAAAGACAAACCGATGTATCTGCATGTCAATTTAAGCAAACCACATCCAGGTTACGAAGCACCGGAGCCATTTTATTCGATGTATAATCCGGCAGACATTGAAGCCTGGCCGCATGAGTTACCCAAAAATGCACCATTAAACTTACGTAAAATGCTTGAGATACGCGCTGGTGGCAATCCCCATGAAATGGCATTGCGTGAATTTCAGGCAGTTTACTACGCTATGATTACTAAAGTCGAAGGCATGATTGGTCAAATCATTGATGAATTAAAAGCTCAGGGTGAATACGAAAATTCGATTATTATTTTCACTGCCGATCACGGTGACTTTGCTGGTCAATACGGTTTACATGAAAAATGGGATACCTATATGGGCGACTGCATTATGCATGTGCCTTTTATTTTACGTGCGCCAGGTTTGGAGAAAGGCACACGCGTCGAAAGCATGAGTGAGCACACCGACATTGTACCGACGGTCATGGATTTATTAGGACTACAAACCGACTGGGGTGTCCACGGTGAGTCAATGGTACCATTGGCAAAAGGTGAAAAGAAAAAACAAGCTGTGTTTGGTAATGGTGGTCACGAAGAAGAAATGTGGGGCCGCTTTAATTTCGCTAAAAAAGATAAAGATGGCAAACCCCGCAACAAAGACGGTAAACAGCTTACTTACATTCAATGCCCCGAAACCATGTCGCGCACTAAAATGATACGTACTGATGATTGGAAATTAGTTATTCGCCTGACTGGTGGCAATGAATTATATAATCTCAAGGATGACCCATGGGAATTAAATAATATTTATGATCAGCATGAAACTGATCTTGAAATCAAAGCAGTTGTCGCTGATTTACAATTACAACTCGTCGAGTGGTGTCTACGCACCGACACCGATAGGCCATTTCAAGAAAAGGTTGGCGCCTGATTAGCGCCAATCAAAAATAATTGTACCGGGCGTTTCGTTTGGATTCTTCAAAGCTTCGTATGCAGCGGCTGCATCCGCTGGTTTCATTTCGGCGTTAATTAAATCCAGCACTTCAATTTTATCATGTGCGAGTAAATCAAAATAAGCACGAGCATCACGCAATTGACGTGCGCGTGGAACAATAAATGACAACTGCTTCATAAATGCTGCCTGATACGGAATACTCACGTCACCTGGATAGCTCCCCTGGATAAGATAACGATAATCAGCTTGCTCGTCGTCATTCCATTCGGTATCGCGACATAATTCCAAGGCCTCACGTAACACAGGTGCGGCACCGGTCGCATCAATAATTAAGCTGGCACCCTGCGGCATTATTTCCTGCGTTGCTTTTTGCAATCCATTCACGGCATATACGGCCTGTACACCAGCTGCATTACTCATCGCCACACGTTTTTCGGATAAATCACAAGCCAAAACATTACACGATGCTTGTGCATGAATGCGCGCGGCCAATTGGCCTATAACACCTAAGCCCACACAAATAACATCTTCACCCGCCTTTGGTCGACTGCGGGTAAAGCCATGGTACGCAATGGCCCCAACTGATGCCAGACTTGCAGCACGAGGATCAACAGCATCAGCTACCACCAGAATTTGATCAGCGTCAACAATAGCAAACTGACAATGACCACCCCATAAACGATTTAGCTCCTTGCCAATATCTTTTGAACCTGCGCAAAAAACGCGCTGCCCTTTTAACAACGAAGCATCTTTGGATTCTTCAATAATGCCAACCAAGGCATAACCAGGAACAAACGCTCCTGACTCAGAGCCCTCTTGTCCACCAGCAAGACAACGCAACTCGGTCCCTGGGCTGATGCTGGTAAATTCAGCGCGCACCAAAACTTCCCCTGCCTCTAAGGCGCGTAAATCGAAAGCCGCTAATCCAACCTGACCTAATTCCATAACGATAGCCTGCGACTCCATACTCACTCCTTGTACTTTTCACTTTGCATTAGGACTGTTCTCTACTAGATTTCGTAGCGAGTGCCAACACTAAAATAGTAGAAATACACAAGTGGTGTTTTTCTTATACTGGGTAGGAGATTCATCATGTCATTAAACGGTCACCACAGCATTTACTCAGAGAATTCCAGCCATAGGATCACTTCCAATCCTCTCAGGAGCATCAGAATGTTTCATAAACTTAATATCAGCAGTATCTTACAGAAATTCTCCATATTCGGACTTAGCCTAGTTGCCAGTGCACAGATTTGCGCAGTAGAGATTCCAGGTGGAAATATGGAAGGCGGAACCGGCGAATGGATGGCCGAGAACAATGCGATATTACTACAAGATACCAAAGTGGCCAAAGAGGGTTCAGCCTCCCTCTGTCTCCAATCTGACGATGCCGCTGGTAAAGATCGTAAGGCCGTGCTGCGCTTTCCTATAAATGGCGAGAAGGGTTTTACCTTCACTGGCTTCATTAAAGCAGCAGGTGAAGGCGAAGGCTTTGGCGGCGCACTCGGCGTCATGGCTCTGAAAGGCAACAATCCAGTCGGTGGCTGGCAACATGTCAGCAATATTTACAACTACGATTGGAAAAATTTCACCAAAGAAATTAATTTACCTGATGGCTCTGATAAGGTCATGATTATTTTAACCTTGAATGGCAAAGGTAAAATATGGTTAGACGGATTATCCGGTGGCACCGAATCCACCAACAGTGGTTCGATATCACTGCCACAGGAAGATATCAGTCGCTTCAATGGCCCGACACCAACCATCAGTCACATCGGTCTGGTACAAAGCAATGCACTCTGCGTTGAAATTCGTGAGTTTAAACATATCTGGGGTGAGTTAATCAAATACAAAAAACAAGACGGTGATAAAATAGTCAACGGCAAAATTCATAAAGACGGTGAAGTTTTTGAACGCATGCTCCATCGCAATGGCAAAAAAGTTGGCCTCGTTGTTGGTCCTGAAAATAACCTGCACTTACAATCTAAGAAAATGTCATTCACTGGCAAACCGTTACATCGCAATAATGCATTAAAACCGGAAACCTGGACGCTTACTGATAGCAATGGTACTGCTATTAAACCGAAGAAAGTTGCTTTAAAACAAAAACCGCTTGGTGGTGCCGGTAAACAGGTACGCGACAATTGGTATGTCCTGTATTTTGATAAGGCACTCAAAGCTGGAAGCACATACACCTTAGATGTTGGTCAACATGATATCAGCAAAGCATTCACCTTTGATCCTAAACATATGCGCTCGGAAGCGGTCCACGCTTCACACATCGGTTATCGCCCAAGTGACTCAGCAAAAATTGCATTTGTAAGTTATTGGAGCGGAACCGCTGGCGGCATGACCTATACCGACGGCACTGCTTTCTCACTGCTGGATGCCAAAACACGTAAATCAGTCTTTGATGGAAGAATCAAAGCGCACATTAGAAAATCAACGAAGAGCTATGGAACCCATGCTAAAGGTCGTAACTATGCGTTGAGCGATGTATTTATCTGTGACTTCTCTGCCTTTAATAAACCTGGAGAGTATGTCGTTTATGTAGATGGCATCGGTTGCTCCTACCCCTTCCCAATAAATCGCCAGGCGTGGACCACCGCCACACGTGTTTCTTTACGCGGATTTTTTCACCAACGTGCTAGTCAAGAATGGAAAGCACCATGGGCTGACTGGGATCAACCGCGCGCTTTCCACCCGGATAATGGCGAAGACTACTGGGAAATGTCAATGTCACAGTTAGATATTTACGCCAAAGAAGGCAAGCGTCATGAAGATGTTATGAGTAGTGGTAAATTTGAAGAATGGAAAACTGGCAAGAAGGTTAAAAATGCCTGGGGCGGTTATTACGATGCTGGTGATTACGACCGACACACCGGACATCTGATTTGCAGCCGCAATATGCTGGAATTAATGGAATTATTTCCTGACTATTACAAATCAGTCAAATTACCGATACCCGAAGACGGCAATGACTTACCCGATTTATTTGATGAGGCTTTATGGGCCGTCGATTTTTACAAGCGCATGCAACGCGAAGACGGCGCTATTTATGGCGGCATTGAAACCAACGGCCATCCTAAACCGGGCGAAGCAGCATTTCTAGATAGTCTGCGTCGCTATGTCTTTGCACCTGATCCACGCGGCACGTGGCGTTACGTTGCATCGGCCGCACGCGCCGCCTATGTGTTCAAGCAATTAGGTAAATCTGCTAAAGCTGATGACTATCTTAAATCTGCGCTGCGCGCCATGGACTGGGCAGAAAAAGAATACGCAAGCAAAAAAGCTTACTTTGAGAAAATGAAAGGCTGGTGGAGAATTAAAGATGCTCGCAATCTCGCTGCTGTTGCTCTCTATCGCATGACCAGTGATAAAAAGTTTAACGATATCTTTGAGGCTACCGCTGTTTTCAAAGAAAAACCAGTCGTCACTCAATGGAATGTTGGAACGCAAGAAGAAGCTGCATTTATTTATGCTCGATTAAGCGACGATCTCGCTAATCCGGCTATCAAGAAAAACGCCATTGCTGGCATCGAAGCTACGGCACAAAAACAAATTACCTATTCAGATGGCACCTGTTTCTTGTGGTCAGGACCAAGCGGTGATCCAGGCTTTCCATTAATATTAAGTATTAATGCTGCCCCACAGGGTATATCGCTTTGTCGTGCCTTTCACCTCACCAAGAATGAAAAATATTTAAATTACGCACAGCGTACCAGTTTATTCAGTGTTGGTGCTAACCCGCAAAACATGACGCATACCACTGGCCTTGGCCATAAATCTCCAGAATTTCCATTACAGTGCACACGTTATTACATGCACACCAAAAAGCCTTACACCGGCTACACCGTTTATGGGATCAACAAAATGGGTAAGGCGCCTTCCTGGGTGAGCCAATGGTTTGTAACCCAGCACAATAGTGCCCCAAATATGGATACGTGGCCGATCGCCGAATCATACTGGGACGTTGAAACCTGGCCTATGGTCAATGAAAACACGGTACAACAATCAATGGCACCTGCAGTTTATGTTTGGGGATTTTTAGCCGGGCGTAAATAAAAGGAACGCAGATGAATTTTCCCATAGAGGACGTGCCATTTAGTCGCTTTGGTTCTTACATGTCCCTAAACAGTTTGCCAAAGTCCTGGAATCACCCTGGTATAACGGTGCGCTCAATGCGTACTACCAGCGGTGTCAAAGACGCCTTTAATTGCATACCAGAATTAAACGGCAAGGCCGTTGTCTATACCTGTAAAAATAGCGGCAGTCAATTAACGCTAAGCTACAAAAATAAGCATATTGATTTTTGTTATGAAGATACCGATGTCCTACGCATTCGTGGGCGTGGCTTGCAATTACGTATTCGCAGCTGCAGCGGCAGTAACCCGACCGTATTTCCCCACAGTAAAGACATCATGCAGGTTATCTGCCCACAGATCAATTGCATGTATCACTTTATCCCACAACGCGGTGAGATTAACATTGATTTTGTTCACCATGTTAGCCATCAAAATAAAAAGCAAAAAGTACCAAAGGGCGATTGGTTTACAGCTATCTGTGGCGCAGACGGCAAGCATTGGGAATTAGTCATTCATGATTTCATTGGCCAAGCACGCCCTTTACGATTAGCAAAATCCTACACTGCCGCGCATAAGTCTGCTCAAGATGCTTGGCGCCGTTTTGACAAAAAAACACCTAAAGTGCCACAAAAATTTACCAGCGCTGCACACTTAGCGATGTTTGTCAATTATACTTCAACAGTGGGACCTGATAACATGGCGGTGAAACGCAACACCATGTTGATGTCAAAAAATTGGATGTGTCAATGTTGGTCGTGGGACCATTGCATTAATGCGATTGCGCACGCTGAAACTGATCCTGATTTAGCTTGGGATTTATTTCAAGGCCCCTTTGATCATCAAAATGCCGAAGGGCTCCTGCCTGATTCCTATTCTGGTGGTGGCGTATCCTATAATTTTACTAAGCCACCAATTCACGGCTGGACCCTCAGTTGTATGTATCGCAAAAATAAGAAAGTGCTAAACCCCAAACGCGTTAAAATTGCCGAACAACAATTAACGGCGTGGACCAATTGGTGGTTTAAGCATCGCGACACCGATAAGGATGGACTTCCTGAATATCGCCATGGCAATGATTCTGGTTGGGACAATGGAACTGTTTTTGACGTCGGCTATCCAATGGTTTCCCCTGATCTGCCTGCTTATTTAATTTTACAAATGGATATGCTTGCCGAATTAGCTGCTATGCAAAAAAATAAAAAACGAGAAGCTAGCTGGCGCAAAAAGTCTGATAAATTATTGGAAACCATGATTGATAAATTATGGACTGGCAATCAATTTTTAGCCATGCAGGGGTTCACTGGCAAGCGACCACAACAAGGCGACAGCCTGCTTAATCATATCGCCATAATATTAGGTGATCGCCTGCCTGAAAAACAGCGTAAGCACCTTATTGATATATTAAAACCTGACGGCCGTTTTATCACCAAAAACGGACCAGCTACCGAAAGTCCTCAAAGCGAACTCTATGGTAAAGACAGTTATTGGCGCGGTCCAATTTGGGGACCAGAGACTGTTATGGCCGTGGACGGTTTATATCGTGCCGGCGCTGTTAAACAGGCTAAAGAAATAGCCAAACGTTTTTGCATGATGTGCAAAAAAGATAATTGCATGGCTGAGAATTATAACGCTGAAACGGGGAAAGGATTGCGTGACCGCGCCTACACCTGGGGTTCTAGCGCATTCCTCTTTTGCGCCTCTCTCTTGACTCAGTAAATTAATTAAGCCCACTGGTTAAATTATTAGGGAATTATAGATTTCAGAATCACCCTCACCTCTTGTATTCAGGACTGTGCAATTGGATTTTTAAGAGCGCTGCATATCATTAAACTAGCACTTGGGAAACACTCATAATATGATTTCGACAATGCGAATTTTATGCTGCATATTTCTTGCTACCTATCTCTCTACCGCAGAAGAACGCCCAACGTTGACCAAAATTATGGTTGTGGCACCAGACACACTGGCCATTGAAATTAGCGCTCAACATCGCATTGGGGGCGAGCAACAAGTTTATCAACAACAGGCAGATGATCACATTAAAGTCTCAGGCCATAACCGTTGGCTTGTTAGGGACGGTCAAACTGTTGGCGCATTAATTCATAACGATCAACTGCTTATGACATTTGATCAGATAAGTGGACAGGCACTCCACACTGAATCGGCAACACGATTAAAATCTTGGCGCATTCAAGAACAGGATCAAGACATACCAATTGTCAATATTTACCGAAAAAGTAAGGCTACCGATACGGTCAGAACAGGGCCTTGGAACTTCAAACACCCTCAGTCACATGTCCTATATTTACAATGCGCACAAGAACTAGCCACAGGTAAGCGCTACACCATTACATGCTCTGACAATTTATTAAAAGAGAATGTCGTTCATTTCACTCACAGGCCAGACAACAATGTAACTGAAATAATTCATGTAAATCATTTAGGATTTCATCCAAAAGATCCATACAAAGTTGCCTATGTCTCTTTGTGGATGGGTGATGGAGGTGCATATCATTTTGGCAAGAGCATTAATTGGTCTTTACTAGATGACGCCTCAAACCTTATTCACAGCAGTCATGCAAAAATTAGTCATGCTAAAAATTCTCCAGATGCAGGTCGTGAAAAAACGAACAATGTCCATGCCGATGTGTACGCATTAGACTTCAGTCATATTAAAAATCCTGGTAAATACCGAATAAAAATTGACAATATTGGTGTTAGCAACTGGTTTTACATTAATGACACCGTTTATCGAAAAGCTTGGCAATGCTCTGCCTCCGGATTCTATCACCAACGCTCTGGAATAGCCCTAGAAAAGCCCTTTACCTCGTGGCTACGTCCAAGAAATATGCACCCTCAAGATAAAGTCAGCATAACTCAAAGTAGCGCGAATATTGTTGAATCTACAAGCCAAAAGCATTCCTTCACTCTCTTAAAGCAAGGGCAAACACAAAAACAACGTAAGAATGCCTGGGGAGGATACCATGATGCCGGTGATTGGGATAGGCGCGCTCTCCATCTCGATGCAAGTGATAAACAATTAGAACTACTCATCCTTTTCCCTGAACATTTTCATGACACCGAATTATCCATTCCTGAACGCAATAATTCATTACCCGATATTCTAGACGAGGCGCTTTGGAACATTGATTGTTATCGACGCATGCAAGGACCAAATGGAGGTATTCCACATGGCATCGAATCAGAAGCACATCCTAAATTCGGTGAGAAAAGCTGGCAAGAAAGTTTACCAATTATGGTTTTTGCCGAGGACGTCTTGTCTACCTATCGCTACGTGAATTCAGCATCTGCTGCGGCATACGTTTTACGACCGATTAACCAAACCTTGGCTCAAACCTACATCCAATCTGCACATAAAGGGCTACTGTGGGCTGAACAACATGTCAACAATGGTACTGCATTAGGAAGCATAGAAGGAAAACACCGTGATAAACAACAAGCACAACTTCGAAATGTCCGAGCACGAGCCTTGATTTCGTATTACCGTTACACTGAAGATAAAAAATGGCATGATTTATTTGCCGATATTACTGCAATTAAAAAAAATACACCACTCTTTAAATGGCAAGTTCAAGACGCTGAAGACGAGGCCTTTTCCTATGCAACACTACCCGAAAAATTAATACTCAGCAATTCTCTCAAAGACATTGCAATTGAAAATATCTACACAGAAGCAAACCATGCTGTTGGCTATGGCATGCGTACATCATTTGGATGGGCAAGTGCCGATTATGGAAAACATCTTGGATGGGGGCTGTTGACCTCACCAACAAATAGCTGCCTAGTCCGATCACATTTTTTAAGCAAGGATAAAAAATATCTCAAAGCCCTTATTCGTTCCATGCAATATACCATGGGCGCCAATCCAGTGAATATGTGTTTTACTACTGGTCTTGGATATAATTATCCGCGAAATCCCTTAATTATTGATGCACGCGTAAGTAATCGTGAACCGCCACCGGGCATCACGGTATACGGTCCATTTTTTATGCCAAGCCACGCTGAAACCAATTGGTCTATGAAATTATTAAAAAACTGCACCTATCCCGCACTCAAACTGTGGCCCAGTTGCGAAGCCTACTTCGATGTCTATCTCAGTCCGTCAACAAATGAATTCACCATAATGCAAAGCATGGGTCCTGTATTCTACGCCTGGGCTTATCTAGACGCTACCCATTCACATAATGATTGATTTCTCATAACTGGGCAGTGATCCACCCTCGTCACGAATAGTCTCCCTAAGGGTTTTATTAGTAAAGACTTTCGACACACTTGACCGCTCTACCTCAGAGGAAATGAACGCATGCTTAGATTGATTAGTATACTTTTTATAGCCAGTACCTTCACACTACTCAACGCCGCCGAACAAGACTATGTATGGCAAGAAGCCCAGGCAAAACGCTTACCTGGTGGTTTGCTCGAATGGACGCCTAAACCATTCACATTCAATAAAGGCGAATCCCAACGCTACATCGATTACGAATCTGGTGATGACAACGCCGATGGCACCAGCAAAGCTAGTCCATGGAAACATCACCCATGGGATAAAAACGCCGGCGGCAAAGCCAAAGCCTGCACCGGTATTCATACGTATGTATTCAAACGCGGCGTTACGTATCGCGGTAGTTTAGTTGCTGATGACAGCGGCTCTGAAGCAAGCCCAATTCGATTAAGTAGTGATCCATCCTGGGGAAAAGGCAATGCAAGCTTCAGTGGCGCTCGTCAAATAAAAACACAATGGAAAAAAGTTAATAATGCACCAAGCGGCATGCCAAGTAGTGACAAAGTTTGGGTTGCAGACACCCAAGGATTCCAGCGTATCACTGCATTATGGTCGCATGGTAAAAATATCGAACGCATTAAATTAGCGCGTCATCCAAATTGGACGCTGAGTAATAAAGATGATGTCAAAGCAGAATGGGCAACCTGGGATAAAACCTGGCGCGCACCCAAACAAAAAAGAACGTTCTTACCCAATGCACAACTAGGCAATGATCGTGTTATTTGCCAAAGTAAAGAGATCTTAAATGAGCAAAACGCAAATGCCTATAACGGCGCAACGGTATGGACCGAGTACACTGGACTCATGGGCTCACCTTATCCAGGACCAGTTCTCAATTTTGATCCAGCAAAAAACACCATCATGGTCGGCGCACCATGGATGGGTCAAAACTTTCCAATAGAAAATTGCCGATTTTTTCTCGAGAACCATCCACGTTTCCTCGATGAAGCTGGTGAATATTGGCACGACACCAAGAATAATAAATTATACCTACGTTTACATGACGACAGCGACCCCAATAAAGCACAGGTCGAAGCCAGTGCAGAAATAACCTTAATTGATGTCAGTAATCAAAGCCACATTCACATCAGTGGTTTACACTTTCAACACCAACGTGTTTTTCAAATTCACAAACGTTTCTGGGATGTTCCTGAAGAAGATGGCGCCTGCATTAAAGGCATCGGCAGCTCAGTAAATATTCAGATCAGCAACAACACCTTTACCGACATTGTACGCGGCGTTTGGTTCCAGGGTACTCAACCCACCGATGCTATTCACAACATCGTTATTCAAGATAACGAAATGCGAAATTGTGACTGGGATTGCATCATTATTTATCCCAGCAAAGGCACCAAAGGAAATATGGGCACTATTCAAGTTTTACGCAATAAAATGCAGGAAATTGGTGAACGTCCTCGTCGCGCTGCTCATGGTCATGCTATTCAAGTACGTTATGCCCGTCAGCTTATCCTCGCTGGAAACTTCATTAATCGTAGCTTCGGCACCGCAATTTTCTTACATGGTGGCAAACCCAGCAGCAGAGGCGGTAAAGGCGGTAGCGAGGACGCTAAATTATGCCGCATGTTGGTCTTTGATAATCAAGTTGAAGACACCTACATGACCAACAATGACTGGGGCGGCATTGAAACATGGCAAGGTGGTCCTGCGTATGTCTACAACAATGTTTCGCTTCGCCCACACGGTTACTGGCATAGTCCGAATCAAATTACCAATGAGAACTGGAAAGAGTATAATGATCGCTGGAATCGAGAATATCCGCATAAAGACTTCAATATGTTAAGTAAGACCCGTTCTGTTGCAGGCATGTGGACACGCAACAAACGCAATGCTTGTTCCGCGGGATTTACCTATGCCTACTACCACGATGGTGGATCAAAGCAGTATTTATTCAACAATATCGGCGTTGGTCGCTCAAGTGATTTAAATAGCGCCCTGTTAACCACTGGTGCTGTACATGCAGTCGGTGGTTGTTTCTTACTCTCTACATTTAACAACACCTTTTATAAATTCGGTGTTGGCTATCAACGTCATGGTACCTATCCAGGAACAGATTTATTTTTAGGCAATATATTTGAAGATATCGGCGACATGTTCTTGCGTCTCGGCACGCCACGCGCTAATCCAAAAGATAATGCCAAGCATTTGCCCGATGCCGATCCGGAAAGTGGCAAAGCAGGTGCTGATTCGCCAACCTTATTACAAGCACTCAACAATAATATTTTTGTTGGCAATCCCCCTCATTTTGGTGTGATCGAAGAATCAGGACAAATGCGCGACACTTTTGATGCTTGGAAACAAGCATTGCAATCACTCCACGCCATTGATGCGAGTAGCGGTACCCATGTTCAATCATCGGTGCTACGTGATCCTGAAAATAACGATTTTCGCCCTAAACCTGGCAGTGCTGCAGAAAAAGCCGCCGTTAAAACATTCGTACCGTGGGGCTTATCTGCGACTGTTGGCGAGTGGCATTTCCGCCTGATTGATAATGAAGTGAATCGAGTTATCGATGAACATTGGTATATGGATCCATCACATATTGATCGTGGCATGTATCGTCGTGTCGTCCGCCATAATTTATACGGTGAGAACATTCAAGCCGATACTTTTATTAATGGACCAAGTGAAAATTGGCGCACCAGTGCCGTCAGTCTTAATGGTACAAATCAATCATTTTCGGTTAGCAACCGCATCATGAAAATGGATGTCAGCTATAAAGATCGCAAAAAACAAGTAACGATTCCGGCAACAGAAAAACGCACCCTCGATATAGACACTCAGAATTTATTGATTGAATTAACCGCTTCATTCAGCAGTACCTCTGGTGGCATATGCGGAAAAGTACAAGGCAATGGTTATGCGCTCGACCTCGATAATGGCAAACCGCGACTGCAACTATTTATTGATGGAAAAGTCATGGCGAGTGCGACGGCCAAACAAAGCATTAACGATAAGGCATGGCATCATTTATTGGTCGAAGTCGATCGTAAAAATCAATCAATCCAATTCTACCTAAATGGCAAAAAGGTAGAAAGCACCAAGACCGGTAACGTTAGCAACGCTTCACTCAGCAATGCTGGCGACTTTCTCGTTGGCAAGGATCACCAAGGAAATTACGCTGCTATGCAGCTTGATTTTTTACGCGTATGCCAAGGCACCCTCGCCGATGCCGAAACCAGTATTGATGAGCTCTATGCCTGGCAAACACAGGGGCCATTCCTACGCACGCTCTTCGGCAAGCAGATTAAGTGAGTAAAGTCAGTATAAGGAATCAATTATTGACGATTCTGCAACAAGATTGAAATAGCAAAGACACTGAGCGCCTGTACTCCCAGAGAACAGGCGCTTATTTGTACTTTTCTACCATTTGAGGACTGCACTGACTGAAACAGGATGAAAGTATGCTAGTGCACATGCATGCCTTGTCTCAGGCAGGAGATACGATCAGCATTCATCACCGAGATGTAAAACACCCATGCCAACGAGTAAATTTTATCAAACTACCGTAGATGACGACAAAGTCGAAACTGGCATTGTTCGGCGTGATGAAAGTAGTGATCGCGAAGCACTGCTTGTAACAAAAACGGTCGACCGCGGTCAGGACACCATTCGCCATATCGGTCAAGTATTCACAACCAGCAATCGACAAGTCTTGCACGGCATCGCCATTGTAACCGATAACAGCAATAATGATCCCGAACAATGGGGCATGTATTCGCTTGATGGGGTATCGTTACGCGAAGTGCTGAATCAACTAAAAGATGAAACTGACGCGTCTAAGGTTAAACACGGTAGTTTACGCGAACGCATCGAAATAGTCATGCTTGCCTCTAATGCAATTACCTACGCCAATGAGCATGATATTTTACATCATGATTTAAAACCTGAAAATATTATAATTAATTTACGTGGTGATATCGCTGTTGTCGAACGGAATAAAGTTGGTGGTAAAATAGCCATCGAAGCAAACGAACAAAATATTGATCCAAGTTATTTTTCACCGGAACAAGCTCGCGGCGAAGACACATCCGCATTAAGCGATGTTTACAGCCTCGGTGTTGTTTTATTTGAAGCACTCACCTTACGCAAGCCCACTGACGCAGAAAACCGCAAAGAACTGTGGAATCTCAAACGCCAAGCATCGGTGCAGCATTTTACCCATGATGAATTAAAAAATATTCATCCTGCTATGGCAGCTATCGTTCGCAAAGCACTCGACCCCAATCCGAATTTGCGTTATGCCTGTGCTGAAGCCCTGCGTGATGACATCGACAACTTCTTCAGTGATCGTAAGGTTTTTGCTTATAATGATGAACCCGTTTCGAAACGACTCGGGCGCAATATTCGTCATAATCCTGGAATCTATGCCTTCGCCTTTCTCGCTATTGTCTTACTCGGATTATTAAGCGCTCTCATCATTCATCAACAAGCACAACAAAGCAGTGACTGGAATCTATTAGTCGATCAAAATTTTAACAATGCTACCCATAAAGACATCACTGATAATTGGACTATGCATACCTGGCCAACCTGGTTGCCAGCTTCAGAGATTCAAGTTGACCTCATAGAATCAGAAATCATTCAGTTAACTGATGGCGCTTTATTTATCGACACCAGTCGCCGTCCCGGCTGGGCCTATGACCTGACCTACAATCAACGCATCCCTGGCAATATTCGTGTTAGCTGGGAATGCACACCAATGAAAGACAATGCAAACCTCAACTGTTACATTGCTGGTGTTAATCGTTGGGAAGCTTACCTCTTTCACGTCGCCGCACGTGGTGAAGATCTTTACTGCGAAATTTCTCGCGAAATGGAAACACTGGTCATCCGTAATTTACCTGAAGCTATTCGCATCGGTAAAGTATATCAATTCATGATGGAAAAAATTGATAAGCATATTCGTTTTTATATTAATGGTGAATTATTCATGCAGGTTGAAGATGTAGTCACCCTCAGTGGTAATAGACATCAACAGTTTGGTTTTGAACAGACCACCAACCGCATGCGCATTGATAATTTAAAAGTCTGGCACCAACCACTACCAGAACGCGTTGATCACATTGAAGTCGCTCATTCCTTAGCTTATAACGATAACATTGAAGCTGCTTTGGTTTACTATCAAAACCTTATTGAAGCATTCCCCGAAAAAGACGTCGCCGCTCGCGCTCTTTATCACAGTGCCATTTGTCATCAAAAATTAAAGCAACATCAGAAAGCCCTTGATGCATTAGCTCTATTCAAGAAAAAATTCCCTAAACACGAACTGACACAACACAGTATTGGCTTAAAGGTACAATCCTACTTCCAATTAGGTGACATCGATAATGCCGAAGCTCAGTTGGAAATTATTGCCCGAGCAAAAAATGCGCCTGAACAAATGAAGAAACACTGCCTGCGCTTAGTTGCTGCTCATTACAGTAAAGGCATTCGTTTAGTAGATCTTCCACACTTGAAAGAAGGTGAAGAAATAGCCCGGGCAGTACTTACCCAAACAAGTGCCTGGGAGAAAAAACTCGGCGTTAGTGGTGATGGCATCATGCCTATTTTGCGTTGTCTTGAATGTCTTTTAGGACTTGGTCACTACCAAGAAATTCTTGATAATTTCAGCAATTATGAAAAAGCTTGTGGCTCTGCACTGCTCGCTATGAATAAACCAGAAGAAGCCATCAAACGTTACGGCCATATCAAAAGTATTGCACTCAAAGCTTTAATCGTTCAAGGTAAATACGAAGAGTACGTTAACAAAGGTAATTACCGCACTGAGTCCTATTGGCGCAACCTGCTGGTTTTATCTCGTTACACCAAGATTCGTCGTGCTCCTAATTATAATGACATCGTGGAAGCACAAATTCATGTTGCCTCAGGCGATTATAAAAAAGCCTTTCAATTTGATCCACAAAATGATGACGCTCTGTTGGCGCTCAATAAATTAGACCTTGTTAAAGACAAGCATGATTACATCGAGCACAACGCCACTTATGAAGAAGTGATGATGCGCACCGGAAGACTAAAGGAATTACTCGAACGCAAACGTACATCAACACATACTTATTATTACGCATGCCTCCTTCAAAGCCTTGAATTAATTCAACAAAATAAAGCAAAGGAGGCGCAACAATGGCTACAAACGATTCGCGACCTTCCTTACAAAATTCATGACCGCAATCTAGAACGCTACATTTTGCCTGATATGATCGATTATTTTATCAGCAAGGACAAACAGCAGCTCGACCGACGATTCACTGAACGAAGCAAACAAGCGAATACCGCTTATGCACCTGCCATTAGCATGGCTGCGGTAATAACTAATGGTGAAACCTATACACCTAAAACGGGCACTATTCCAAACAAACGCCACACTGAATGGATGTCGGCTATTTTAATGGCACTCCATTATGAATACGTTAACAATAAAAAAGATGCGCTTCGCTTTTACAAAGAATCCAAACGCCTACAGCTACCGTATGAAGGCATTGTTTTCCAAAAATTTGCCGACTGGCGCATCAAAGCATTGAGCAAATAATACTATTCGATTTCACCAGTGCGGTATAATTCACGATAATTGGCTGGATGCGTTCCGACTATTTCGGTGAAATAGCGATTGAAATCCTCAATTTCTTTAAAACCAACTTGTTCGGCAATTTCTTCCAAATCTTTGGTGGTTCCCTTAAGTAAACCACGCCCAGCGTAAACTTTGCGGCAGCGACTGCGATATTCACTTGGTGAACATTGCGACATTTCACGGAAATGCTTACTAAAATAGGCAACATCACTATAACCCAAACGCTCGGCGATATCTGCAACTGATAATTCACCCTCACGCAATAACGCCTGTGCCGCACTCACACGAGATTGCGAAATATATTCACGTGGTGCCATACCAACGATTTGTTTGAATTGCCGATGAAAATGACTTACCGACCAGTCGCAGTCTTTAGCCAACTCATCTACTTTCCAAGCCGCGCCGGGATCGGCATCTATTGCCTGACATAATTGGCGAATACGAACTAAACTATCTTCGACAGGCGGTACGGCTTCGGGATTATCATCAATTAACAATTGCAAGAGAGCTTCAAGCCAACGACTACTCGCATCCGTACGTCCACCATGGACCAGGAAGTTTTGCACTAATCGCTTCAGACAAGACTCTAAAAAAGATGGATCTTTAACTCGAGGCCGCAGTGGTAAGTAGGGCGCCCACGGGGCATGGAAAACACAAACGGTTACGTTGAGCGGATTACGGCCCGTCTGTACCAGCTTGTCGACTTCATCCATACGGCAGACAAAGAAGTCACCCTCTTTTAAGTCTAGCTCTCGACCATGGATAGACGCTTGTCCATCACCCTGCTTCAGATGCCAGATGCAGCGATGGGGCTGTTTGCGGTCCAGCCATTGCCAATCAGCAGTCACCTCATGATGACCAGCCCAGTATACCAGTGATTCCTTCATGATTGATTTCTACAAGCAATCGGGGCATCTGTCCATCCTTATTTTGTCTCCACATTGCTATGGTCTCGGCTCTTTGAGACAGCGATCACGTCTCATCACTTTTTTATAAGGACAGATCTAAGCAGATGTTATAGTAATCTATCCAAAGCAATGGGTGATTTGTCTATGATTCAGAATCGATTTCTACAATGTCATATGCCAAATCCGCTAAAAGCAGGTTTCTGCAAATTTTAGTGTCTGTGCTCTTTGTTTTTTACGTCTGTAAACCGAATGATTAAAGATTCATCCTTATGATTAAAACACACAAACACGCCTTTACCTTGATCGAGCTACTGATTGTTATGGCTATTATCTTAGTCTTAGCTGGATTAGTCCTCGCAGGTGTTGGCACCATGCGCGATAATGCCGACAAGCTTCAAGTTTCGAGCGCCATCGGCAATGTGAATGCAGCGCTTCTCTTGCATAAATCCATTAACAACCAATTACCAGCAGCAGATGATAGTTTTTATTTGGATTATGATCCATTGCTCGATGGCAATGATCCGCTCAACAACACCGACAGTGCATATGCCACCTGGCCCGTATTAAATAAATTGTCCGTGCATAATGGTCTCCAACTCGATCACGAACTGCTTCAAGACAATGGTAGCAAAAAACGTATGTTCGATAACTGGGATCAAGAAATACGTTACGTTATCGGCGCAGCACAAGATGATAACACCATTACGGTCGAAGGTAAATTTCCTGACTGGAACTGGGACAGCGTCAACAGCAAAGCCCATGTCCCCGGCTTTCCTTATGTCTATTCATATGGACCAGATAACCCAGATGGTTCCGATGATACCCTTTGGATTTATGAGGTGAGCCAATAATGAAACATACAGCCTTTACCTTAATCGAACTTCTCGTCGTCATCGCCATCATCGGCTTGTTATCTACGATGCTAATCGCTGGCATTGGCGGCAGTCAAAAACTAGCTGAAGATAAAGCCGCGATGAGTTTCCTAACGCTCATTGATGAAGGCCTGAACCAATATCGAACTGAATACAGTTTTTATCCACCACACACCTTAACAGGCGACACCAATAATTTAGCCTACTGCCTCAATCATCCTAAACCAAAAATTCCAAAAACTCGTGCCGACCGTGATTTTGCTAAATCCACCATTGGATATCCAAACGATTACCTGTGGGGCAAAATCGGACCAGAGCATTATGATTATTCAAGCATTGATTGGGACACCTTGACTGGTGCGATGGTGCAAACGACACCTATTCCAATTTTTGACACTTATCCAGCAGAAGGCAGTGATTACGGCAGCCCCCTTATTTATGTCCACCCTTTAGCTAATCGAACCATTTATGCTGGCACTGATTTTGATTACGATGTGCGCACGCACTGTCAAAAGGGATTTAACAGTGCTTTTGATTTATGGAGCCGTGGCATAGACGGTGAATTTAGCAGCGATTATCATCTTCATGACCTCGATCTTCTCCCTAATCAAGATAACGTCACCGCAACACCTTATAAATAAAGATACTGATGAAAAACGCATTTACCTTACTCGAATTAATGATTGTTTTGATGATAATATCTATCGTCTCATCAATGATTTTCGTATCTGGTGAAGACAAACAAACAAACGTACGCATTGCTGCGATGCAACTCGAAGCAACCATGAATCAGGCGCGTAATTTAGCCAGACAAAGCGGACTCGCCCATGCCGTGGTATTCCATATCGAAAACTACGGTGACGGACGAGTCATGCGTAATTTTGGCCCCAATAGTGAAAGTGAACACGGCGGTCACTGGTACGCGGTCATTGGCCCCAATAAAGGGGCCAAACCGATTATTGCCAACAGCGGCGATAATTTACGCGGTTGGACTAAATTACCCAATTTACCACCACTGGTTCGCGAAGATCAAAACTATAACTCAGCTTATTACCAAGAATATTTAAATGACATCGCCCTCTCACAAATTGGCCCGCGTTATTATTTACCTGAAGGCGTTCGGTTTCTAGCCCTCGGCGATTACGACTTCGGTATGAATATTACCGATGACAAAATGTGGAAGACCAACTTAAGCGACAATAATTTACTCGATGAGTATCCACGACCTTGGTTTGGTGTATTAAAGCCAATCAACCAAGTACCAAATGCCATTCGACCAAGTAGTGGTGAATACGTGCTTTATCCCTGGGGCGGTGGTGACACCGAATGGGAAAATGCCAAAAGCGCTCAAAACACCAGCGGTTTTGGTACCATCGCCGGCCAAAGCACTAATAATAATAACCATGGTATTTTAGTGAACGGCGAACGCATTGATGTCGGCATTTTATTTCAAGCTGATGGCAGCGCTACGTTCATCGCACCATTTGCTGCACGCCGCTCATTTAATGATGTAAAAAATAATAATGGCTACATTTATCAAGATATGGATTTATTAAAAGATCCGTTTTATTGGAATGCACGTTCGGGTCCACGCTTGAATGACAGTAATGAATCGAAAAAGAATAGTGGTATCCATAACTGCGAACGCATAACTGGCGGAGTTCATATCACGCTCGCTCGTGATGTAGATGAGAGTGAAGCTATTTATCCTGACCCAAGTCGCGTTGATGTATTTAATAGCCAAGAAGAAGCATTAGAAAGCATCCTTCCGCTCTACCGCGTTTATGTCAATAATTTCACCGCCAGTACCACCATTCGCTCCTACAACGAACCAATGGCTGAAGTAAAAATGAATCAACGTCGCCTGAATCCAGCGGATGTCGGTCAATCACATCCTGGTACTGGTGTCTTATTACGACCAGCCTACCGACATAGTTATTTTGCCGACTCTCTTAGCGCTGGTTTTCAAAATGCCGATTGGAATGACAGCCTTGAAGGCTGGCGTGGATGGTATCCGGATTATTAAATATGCGTAAAGCCTTTACCTTAATTGAAATTGCCATCGCATCGGTGGTGCTCATCGTTGGACTGAGTGCAGCCCTCTCCCTATTGTTAGTGGGCTTAGACTGGGGCCGTGAAATTAATTTAAATACCAATGTTATAAATACCGCTCGTGCTAGCATAGACGATGTCCATCTTATCGACCCCTCTGCAAGCACCACAGCCTTTGAAACAGTCGAAGGTTACGTCAATGGCTTATATGTAGTTCGCTCAGCTGAAGCTTATGAGCAAGAGATTTGGACTGGCGATTCACGTAGCGGTTGGCAACAACGCAGCTTTGACATATCGGGTTTGCCAGGTTTTTATGCCAATATTACCGTCGAGATTTATGAAGGCGTTGTCGGCGGTGATAAAATGACTGGCTCTAAAATATTTGAAATGAGAGGAAAGTATTATGAAGCACAACCATAATGCTTTTACTCTCATAGAGGTACTCATGGCAACGGCGATTGCCTTTATGATGATTACCATCTGCGCTTTTGCTCAGATAAATATGAATGAAACAACTGAGCGCAGCACTGCGGTCGCCTCATTAAATCTACAATCGTCAGCACTGATTAAAAAACTTCGTGAAGACTTCGCCGGTATTCAATCACACTGCGCCCTGAACGTACATTTAAGTGGCACCTCTGACCCAGCTTATTTAGCACACCTCACCTTCATGCGTGGCATTCCGTGGGAGATCGATGCCGAAGGGATTGGCGCCAGCGGCAATACCTATCGCGTAAAAAGTCGCCAAGCACTGCAATGGTTTCATGAATTAGTATGGGTACGTTGGCAATTTGATGAGCAACATGGTCTGCGCCGAGCAATCAGCCCGAAAATAGAATCCTTGGTTACTGGCACGAGTTATGGCGGTAAAGGTGATAGCGCCTATTTCTTTAACGGTGACGCCAATGGCCTCGGCATTGTCAATCCAGCCAACTTAAATGGCAAAACGGTCATACCACAACGAGAATATAAATACTTTGATAACCAAGGTGATTTTTCCGATGCCAGTAATCAAGTGAACAATGCCCAGTGCTCAGCGTGGATCCATGAGTGGAAAGCAAGTGCCGCAGACATTAGTTATTTTGGCATGACACCTGGTTTTTGGTTCGATACTGATCCCTACAAAGACCCCTTATTCATGTGGAATAACGCCCAGGGAAAACACTACTTTTTAGGCAATAACGGACCAATCGCCAATGCGTACGCAGCAGCACTATCCTTCCCCAACAGACCGGATGAACACCTCGATGGTTTTCCAGTTCTCTACAATCGTAATAAATTAGATTTACTCGGTGTCCCCGGTGAAGAAAATAATCAGTATTACCCCTCGCGTCTTTCACCAGTCAGTTCTAACGTTGATTTATTTACCGTTGAAATTGTTCAAGCAGATGATTCCTTAATTCAACGCGGTTCTGCGAGCATTACCGAAGCTATAGACGGTGTACGCTTAACGCCTGATTATTACCGGCCAGGTTCAAATTCCGGCTTACGCAGCACCAGTGATGGCGAACGCAGTTATACGCTTGGCAAACGGCCAAAATTACTGCGGGTAAAATTTATTATTCATAACATGCCTGTTGATCCATCACGCCCTTTTAAAGAAGACCCTAGTTCTACAGATTTTCCTGGAGAAGATTTTGCAAGCATTCATTACTTGCGGCATGTTTTTTATGATACGCTCCCAAGTGGTGACCAGACTCATTCAACCCTCAAACGCATGATTGAAGCTGGTGGCTATACCGCCCTCACCGTTGTGCAATCAATTAAAGTAAATTGAGATACATTATGCATTCAATGAATCAGCAATGGCATTCATCGCGGCACGGCAGTGTTTTGATCATTTGTATTTTCTTAGTCGTTTTTGCCACAACTTTATTGACCTCGTATATTCGCAGTATGAGCCGTTACCACGGTGCCGCGACCAGTGATGTATTTAACACCTATGCCGAATTAGCCATGCGCAACGGACAAGTGCATGTCATCCATACGCTTCAACGCGCTGCTTTAGTTGACGATCCAGATCATCCGGATTTTTATTCCAGCTTTCAATCAAGCTGGCGCACAGAATTTCGTCGTGATAAAACATTAGAAAATGGTGGTGAATGGCCTGATGCCACCGCAAACATGGGTTCGGCTAGCTGGACCCTGCCAGAACACAATGTTCCGGCACGCTCCGGCTCCTATCGCACTTATGGACCAGCTGATCAAGCGAGTAAATCAGACCGTTTATCTGACGGCATGTTACAAATATTAGGTTGGAAAAAAGATGGCCAAGGAACAACTGATTCATCGATGCAATTTACCATTGGCGCAAATGCTGGCGCCCGTTGGTATGAAACTGATTTTTTAGATAATGATGGTCAACCACTAGACGCTGCTGATAAAGCCGAGGCGCGTTATGTCGTTCGTTACGCAGTCGAAATGCTCGATTTAAGCGGATTTATGGGATTTAATTTCTACCCAGAAGAAAATGTTGATTGGAGTGCGTTATCGTCAACTGAGGCATTAGAATTACGCAGTCATTTACGCGGCTTGCGTGAACGCTATGGCACCATTCACATGGCTCATTATGCATGGGAACCCTATCACCCGTGGGCGAAATTAACCTATAATGTTTTGCCACGTTCCGCCGGTACAACCAATTCTTATAGTTTAGAACCAAAATTTTTAGCCTACCGTCAGCATTTAGAACCATATCGCCTAGAAGATGACCCGTTCAAAGTCGAATTGGATAATTGGAATACGTCTACATGGTCACCACAAGTTCCAGATAAGTTTATTTTCTGGTCATTTCACCGTGCAAAATACCACCAAGTCTATGATTTATTCCAAGGCAAAGGACAAATCTGGACAGGTAACATGAATGCCTTGGTCTATAAAACCCAAGTCAATCCTGGTCCTTATTATTCGTATCAAAATCTCGCTTCAGCCATGATTGAAGGCTGGGATAGTATGGATGACATTTTCTTCCGACCTCATTCCTACAATTTATATGATGGCGGTCTCAGCGTAGAAAACGGCGATGACTGTTATTCACCCTTTCGTTTAAATATTTTAACCGCCACTAATCTATCCTTGGAAAATGCCTTACAGCGTCACGTTGCACGCATCTCTTATCAACCACAGTCATGGTCAGGTGTAGGCTTCGCTGGACCCGGTTTGATTTCATTTCCCTACGCACT